>JAGXII010000124.1 GCA_024635735.1 Christiangramia sp.
GTTATAAACCTTAAATTTATGGCTCATTAAACTATTTATCTATACTTTAAAGTAAGAAAAAATCCTGTAAAACACCAACTTTAAGAACACCTATAAACAAAAAAAAACTGTCTCAGATTAATGAGACAGCTTCTTTTATTTATATAAAATGGAATTTACTTCTTACGGGAAGATGTTACCACTTTTTTAATTCCGAATATCTTTGAAACCGCTTTGAGAACTAATGCTTTTTGAATGATCGCTCCAACGGTACCGCCAATAAGCGACATAGGCGATAACGATTCTTTGGTTTGATCCAGACTGAGTTTGATTTCCTCCTTATCAATCTCGGTCTGAAGTTTAAGTATTTTCAGATCCTTATCTATTTCATCAAAATTGGAATACCTTCTCATTCTTTTTCATTGTCTTCAAAAACAATCGCTGAAAATTTCTTCAGCAAAAATTTCTCGATTGGCTTTTTTCCCGCAGTAAATAGAACGATTGCTGCCACAAGGTAAAATGCGCCCACGATAAAATATCCCAGGCTGGGAATTCCTGTAGCTTCGCTAATTAAGATTGCGAGGGCAAAAGAAATTAATACTCCGGCAACACTCACTAATGAAATAAGAATTAAAAAGCGTACCAGTGAGGTGACGCCCTTCATTCCCGATTTAAATGCCTTTAACTTATAATAATCAGAATTACTTTGCATGTAATTCTGAACATTACTGTTTAATTCATGAATACTGTCAGATAATTTTTCAAATGCCATAAAGGTGTTATACTACGGCTTTATCTGGTGACTTTCCAGAAGATTTGCCAGTTTTATCTTTTTGCAATTTAGCATTTTGTTTTCGAAATTCCTCAAGTTTGTTTTCCATTGCGGTCAAAATATCATCTGCTTTGTGACTGGCAGAAGAAAGTGTTTCTTCAAGTCTTTCCTCAAAATCAACTTTTGCTTTCTTAGCTTTTTCACTCAAGTTAGAGGATGTTTCATTATATCTTTTATTAAGACGACCCTGAGCCTCCTGAGCATCTTTTCGGAGCTTTTTTCGGGTTTTTTCACCACTATCTGGTGCGTAAAGTAAACCGATACCTGCTCCTATTGCAGCTCCCGTAACTAATGCTAAAAGAGTATTTCCTGTATTTGCCATAAGTTTTTGAATTTTAAATTATTATTCACTCAAAGATAAGGGTTGATACCACCTTTGGTTGTTAATAACCGGTTAATATGTTAAAATCCTTTGCTAAATTATTCTTAAATGAAACAAAAAATTAAATTAATTTTTCTTCTTAGCCCAGGAATCACGAAGACTTACCGTCCTATTGAAAACAGGATTTTCAGGTGTAGAATCTTTATCTACGCAAAAATATCCTATACGCTGAAACTGAACTTTATCCAGGATTTGTGCATCCTTAAGACTTGGTTCAAGATAACCTGTCACAACCTTTAAAGAATCAGGGTTTACAAAGTCAAGATAATCCCTTTCCTTGTCTCCATCCGGCTCTTCTTCTGTAAACAAACGGTCATAAAGCCTGACTTCTGCCTCCACAGCGTGTTTAACAGATACCCAGTGAAGCGTTCCTTTTACTTTTCTCATAGATTCTTCGGTACCGCTTCCACTCTTACTTTTTGGATCGTAGGTACAGTGAATTTCAGTAATATTACCGTCCTGATCTTTCACCACATCTTCCCCTTTAATGATGTATGCATTCTTTAATCTCACTTCCTTTCCGAGCGTAAGTCTAAAGAATTTACGGTTCGCGCTTTCTTTGAAATCTTCCTGTTCTATATATAATTCTCTTGAAAAAGGAACCTGTCTTGAACCGGCCGATTCATCTTCAGGGTTATTTTCAGCCTCCAGCCATTCCTCTTTATCGTCAGGATAGTTGGTGATAATTAGTTTTACCGGATCCAGAACTGCCATAGCTCTTGGAGCTACTTTATTAAGATCTTCCCTGGCACAAAATTCAAGATGGGCAACGTCTATGATATTCTCACGTTTACCAACACCAATGGAATCGGCAAATTTACGGATAGAATCCGGAGTATATCCACGTCGTCTAAGCCCCGATATAGTAGGCATTCTTGGATCATCCCAGGAATCTACAAATCCCTTTTCTACCAACTGTAATAATTTTCTTTTACTAACAATGGTATGGCTTAAATTTCTTCTTGCAAATTCTCGTTGCTTTGGTTTAAAATCATCAGGTTTACTAACCTTTTCTATAAACCAGTTATAAAGTTCACGATGAGGCAAAAATTCCAGGGTACAAAAGGAATGGGAAACATGCTCAATAAAATCACTTTGCCCGTGAGCCCAATCATACATTGGATAAATCTTCCAGGAATCTCCTGTACGATGATGGTTTTTATGTAAACCTCTGTACATCACAGGATCTCTCATAAGCATATTAGGAGATGCCATATCTATTTTAGCACGAAGCACATGACCACGTTCAGGAGTTTCCCCGTTTTTCATCTTTTCGAAAATGTCCAGGTTCTCCTCTACAGCCCGGTTTCTGTAAGGACTTTCCGTTCCCGGCTGCGTAGGAGTTCCTTTTTGTTCAGCTATTTCTTCAGAAGTCTGGCTGTCAACATAAGCTTCACCTCTTTTAATCATTTCTAAAGCCCAGTCGTATAGCTGCTGAAAATAATCTGATGCATAACACTCTTCAGCCCATTTAAAACCAAGCCAGAGAATATCCTTTTTAATCGCATCTACGTATTCCTGTTCTTCTTTGGTTGGGTTCGTATCGTCAAACCTAAGATTTACCGGCGCGCTATATCGCTCTCCAAGCCCGAAATTAAGGCAAATTGAAGAGGCGTGCCCTATATGAAGATACCCGTTAGGTTCTGGTGGAAAACGAAATTTAAGGCTTTCCCTTTTATAATTAGAATTTATATCTTCTTCAATAATTTGCTCAATAAAATTGAGTGATCTTTTCCCTTCAGCCATAACTGTTTTAAAATAAAAGGCAAATTTATCAAAATTTAAGTCGATAGTAGCAGTAAGTATGTAATACTATTTCGGAAAAAGAGGATATTAATTGAAATACATCAATACAGAACTTATCTTTGCTCAAAAATTAATGTGGGAGTCATAAAACTTAAGAACATAAAAGTATTCTCTTATCATGGATGCCTGGATGAAGAAGGTAAGATTGGTAGTGATTATAGGGTAGATCTCAAAATTAAGGGAGATCTCTCCCATTCAGCCAAAACAGATAAATTAAGTGATACTATTGATTATGTTCATTTAAATAAAATCGTAAAAGAGGAAATGGCAATACGATCAAAATTACTTGAAACTGTTGCCGAAAGAATACTCTGCAGGATTATGGATGAGCTTATTATGGTTCAAAAAGCAAAGGTTGATGTTTCAAAAATTAATCCCCCTATTGGAGGAAATGTCGCAATGGTAACGGTAAGTCGCACTAAATCACGTTAGATTTTAGTTTTGAAACTTAAATTTTTTATTACATTTGCGATCATTAAATGGCATCGTGGCCGAGTGGCTAGGCAGAGGTCTGCAAAACCTTGTACAGCGGTTCGAATCCGCTCGATGCCTCCAGAAAGCTTCCTTTTAAAAGGGAGCTTTTTTTATTTATCAGCTTCCGGTTCCTTTTCTATTAGATGCCCTAAATTCCCCATTATACTGTCGTTTGGAGTAATTTCATCTATCTGATCTTTAATTTCGTCTACCTGATTTGGAAATAATCCCTGACCTATAAGGATCACACCAAAGAAAATTAGCAGAAAACTAATCGCTCTTTTCATGAAGTATATGCGGCCCGGAGTAAGTTTTCTATTCAGTTTTTTAGCAAGAAGAATTTTAGCAATATCCACTACAAGATAAGTTCCAATTACGCTTCCCAGAAAGACCGTAATCCTGTTGGATTCCATATCCATTTTAGGCCCAAAAACAATAATCACCCCCAGCCAAAATCCAAGAACACCAATATTTATAAAATTAAGTATAAAGCCTTTTGCAAATAATCCGAAATAATCACTCTTCCCCAGTTTTCTTATTTCAGGAGTTTCTTCATCGGTTTGCAGTACTTTTTTGGTTTGTAAAAAACTCATAATCCCATAAGTAGCCAGGATCATGCCCCCAAATATAAATAAGGCGGGATCGTCTTTTAGTCTTTCAAGAATTTTCGTGGTACTTAAATAGGCAATGGTAATAAAAACCATATCGGCCATAATCACTCCTATATCTAAAGAAATAGCAGCTCTAAAGCCTTTAATAGCAGCGGTTTCCAATAATACAAAGAAGACAGGCCCAAGTAAGAAAGCCAAAAAAAATCCAAGGGGCATACCTGATAAAATGTCCTGTATCATTCATTTCAGTTGTAATGCAAAGTTAAACTTTTAGATATTTCTAAAAATTATAAACCTTCAAAAGGTATATTTTGAAGGCTTTATTCATTCTAATCCTCAGAATTTGCTTCTACATCTTCCTTACTTCCAAGCAAGGTAAAATCAAGATGCCTTTTAATAAGATCGGCATTTTTTACTTTTACGTAAACTTCATCGCCTAAGGTATAGGTTTGCCCCGTACGCTTACCAATAACGGCAAATTCTTCCTGATTAAATTCGTAATGATCGTCGTTGAGATCTCTTAACCGAATCATTCCTTCACATTTATTTTCTACTATTTCAACAAAAATTCCCCATTCGGTAACGCCGGAAATAACACCCAGGAATTCTTCATTTTCATTATCCTTCATAAATTTCACCTGCATGTATTTTATAGAATCCCTTTCAGCATTTGTGGCCAGATTTTCCATTTCGCTACTGTGGTGGCATTTATTCTCGTATTCTTCTTCGTTTGCGGAACTATCACCATCTAAATAGCGCTGTAGAAGCCGGTGTACCATCACATCAGGATATCTACGTATTGGGGATGTAAAATGTGTATAATAATCAAAAGCCAATCCATAATGCCCTATATTTTCAGTACCGTGATAGGCTTTACTCATTGTTCGAATTGTAAGAGTATCCACCATATTCTGTTCTTTTCTTCCCTGTACATCTTCTAATAATTTATTTAGAGAAGAGGTGGTGGTTTGGCGGTCTTTTAGATTCAGTTTATGTCCAAATCTTCCTACTATATTCTGAAGTGCTGCCAGTTTCTGGTCGTCTGGTTCATCATGGCATCTGTAAACAAATGTCTTTTTGGGCTGCTGTTTACCAATAAATTCTGCTACTTTTTTATTCGCCAGTAACATGAATTCTTCAATTAATTTATTGGCATCCTTAGCTGTTTTAAAGAAAACACCTACCGGATTATTATCTTCATTAAGATTAAATTTTACTTCAACTTTATCAAAAGAAATAGCACCATCTCTCATACGCCTGGAACGCATTTTTTTTGCAAGCCTGTTAAGAGTGGTAATCGCCTCTACTATTGAACCACGTACGGTATAGGAATGATTTCTTATGGAAACATCATCAGGAATGGTTCCTGTAGCAGTTTCAATTATATGCTGAGCTTCTTCATAAGCGAAACGCTCGTCGGAATAAGTAACCGTTCTTCCAAACCAATGATTTTTTACATTCGCATTATCGTCTATTTCAAAAACTGCTGAAAATGTAAACTTTTCCTCATTAGGCCTTAAAGAGCAGGCATTATTTGAAAGAATTTCGGGAAGCATGGGAACCACACGATCTACCAGGTACACAGAAGTTGCTCTCTCATAAGCTTCTTCATCTAAAATCGTTCCAGGCTGCAGATAATGTGAAACATCTGCAATATGAATTCCTATTTCGTAATTTTTATTTTCGAGTTCTCTGAAACTTAAAGCATCATCAAAATCTTTCGCATCCTTAGGATCTATTGTAAAAGTTAAAACGTCCCGCATATCACGACGTTTTTTTATCTCTTTTTCATTGATAGAAGTATCTATCTTATTAGTAAATTCCTCTATTTCTTCAGGAAAATCATGAGGTAATCCATATTGAGCAAGGATAGAATGAATTTCTGTTTGATGTTCCCCGGGAATCCCCAGAACACGATTTATTTTTCCGAAAGGAGAATCAGCTTTTTCTGGCCATTCCTCATATTCCACCACAACTTTATCTCCATCTGAAGCTCCGTTAAGTTTATTTCCGGAAACGAAGAAATCGGTGTACATGGAATTATCATCTATAACCACAAAACCAAAATCCTTTTTCAACTGTAGAGTCCCAATAAATTCAATTCTTTTTCTTTTCAGAATTTTAGTAATCTGTCCTTCAGATCTCTTGCTTCTTCTTCTGTTAAAAACATAAATTTCAACAGTATCTCCATCAAAAGCATTGTGCAGATCTTTATTGGCAATAAAAATATCATCTGCAAGTTCTTCCACCATCACATATCCATAACCTTTGGTAGTGAGATCTAAAACTCCAGTGTAATAATCATTACGACCTTCAATAAGGAATTTTCCTCTTTCAACTTCATCAATCTGTTTTTTCGCAGCTAATTGAGCCAGTTTTTTAATTATCTGATTACGGCTGCTGGCATCATTAACACCCAGAGAAGAAGCAATTTGCTTATAGTTATAGGGTTTTCCGGAATTTTTACGGAGTATATCCAAGATGCTTTTTGAGAGATTTCCTTTTATAGCAGTATTGTTTTTTTTCTTTTTATTCATTCGTTTGGTAAGTAAAGCATAAAATTAAGTCATTAAAATAACCTGTAAACTATTTACCTGTAAAGTTTTGTTAATGAAAAAACCACTCCTTTTTTCTTTTTTTTGAAAAAATTAAAAATTAATTTGTGATTATTCTTAATTTTTTCTTAATTTTAATATAACATTTCCCCTTACTTGCCCCCTTATATTTATCGTATCATTATGAAAGTAAGTAAGTCAACCTGTTACGCATTTTTCTTCTTTCTTATATTTATTATAGGAATTATTTTCTTTGTTACTTACATCAACCGAAGTCTTAATAAGCGAACTGAAGTTTTTCCTGTTAACACCCAAATTATTACCGAAAAGACCACTTTAGCAAGTCAGTAATAAAACCTATATTTAAGAAGGTTAATACCTTGCTATGAAAGATTATCTATGCCTTGCTACTTTTACTTACGCACACGAATATTTAGTTCTTAAACTGAAATTCGAAAATGCCGGAATACGCCATTATTTCCAGAACGAGACGTTAATTGGCTTACTGCCATTATCCTCGGTAGCCTTTGGCGGAATACGCTTAATGGTACATCCCCTGGACATAGAAAAAGCAAAGAAAATAATTGATTCTCTAAACGACAAATCTTCTCACCTACGCATCGTATAGTTATAAACATTATATATCATATTAATCATTTCTTCTTTTTATAAAAATTTAAATGTTGTTATATGATGGTGTGTTAATTTGTAGAACAATTTTATTCAATTGTATTTGGAATTTTGATTGTGATTATTTGATAACAGGTTGTTAACACAGTACTAAAATTCTAAGTAATTGATATTCTTACGTTTTTAAGATTCTCTTAACATAAGTTCATAAAATACTTTTAATACTTTTTATTGATAAGTTTAATATTAACCGTTGTCAACAACCTGTTTTTATATGCTTATAAGTAGGTGAAAATTTTCATACTTATAATTTGATTTATTCAGTTAATAGTTGGTATTGTTATTATTTTCTTAAAAAACAAATTTCTTTATGATTAATTCATCATAGGTTTTACACAAAACCATGTCAATAACCAGAGCCTGATAACTAAGCTTTTACATAAACTAATTAACAATAGAAAATTGTAGGCTTAATCCATCTCTTTTTTAACTTTGCCAGAAACATACAATTATGAAAATCTCTATAGGAAACGATCATGCCGGTACCGATTATAAACAATTGATCCAGGATAAACTGGAAGAAATGGGCCACACGGTAACTAATTATGGAACAGATAGCGAATCCAGTGTAGACTATCCTGACTTTGTTCATCCTGTTGCTGAAGATGTTGAAAATGGAAAAGCAGATATTGGTGTTATTATCTGTGGGAGTGGGAACGGTGCGAATATGACCGCTAATAAACACCAGGGTGTAAGGTCTGCATTATGCTGGAATGTAGAAATTGCTAAACTGGCCCGGGAACATAATAATGCTAATATCTTAAGTATTCCTGCGAGATTCGTTTCTAAGGAACTTGCTGTTGAAATGTTGGAAGCTTTTGTGAATACTGAGTTTGAAGGAGGAAGACATCAAAGAAGGGTAGATAAGATTCCGGCAAAAAAGTATTGTTAATAACCTATGGCTGATTTAAAAATAGAGGTTAAAATATTCAAGGATCTTGATATTGATGAACTTTATGATCTTTTACAATTAAGGTCTGAGGTCTTTGTGGTGGAACAGGATTGTGTTTACCAGGATATAGATGGAAAAGACAAGGAAGCCCTGCATATATTAGGATTCAAAAATGATAAAATTGTTGCTTATACCCGTTGTTTTAAACCGGGTTATTATTTTAAAGAAGCGGCCATCGGCAGGGTGGTAGTAAAAGATTCTGAAAGGAGTTTTGGTTATGGACATGATATTATGAAAGCTTCTCAGCAGGCTATTTCAGAATACTATAAAACCACCAATATTAAACTATCTGCCCAGCAATATCTTATTAATTTCTATGAAACCCACGGTTATAAAACTACCGGAGAAGGATATCTGGAAGACGGTATTCCACATATCGCAATGGTTAGGGAGTAATCTTTTTTTTTGACTTTACAGATCTGTTAAAAGGAATACCCAGCTGATACCCTATATGATCGGCAGTACTTTCATCCTCGACGACATCAATTCCATATCGAATTTTATTAACGTCATCATATAAAAAGGTTCCAAATAAGCGATCCCATATACTCAACATATTTCCATAATTACTATCAGTCCAGGGAAGCTGATAATGATGATGGAATTTATGCATATCTGGAGTTACTATTATATAACTTAAAACCTTATCCAGCCTCTTGGGTAAGCTGATATTTGCATGGGTAAAATAGGTGAAAAATACGCTAAGGATGCGGTAGAAAAGATAGAATGCCACCGGCATTCCCATAATTATAACTGCTATTAAAGCAAAAGATTCTCTAATTAAAAAATCAAAAGGATGGTGTCTTGTTCCGGTAGTGGTATCCACATAGAGATCGCTATGATGTACAATATGTAATCTCCACATCCATTTTATTTTATGAAGAAGAAAATGAACAAAATACTGAGCGATCAGGTCAAGTACTAAAATAGAAAGAAGAAGTTCCATCCAGACCGGAATTTCAATAAGCTGTAGTAAACCGAAATTTGAATTATTCAGCCAGATAAAAACTCCTGCTGTAAGTATACCAAAACCTACATTTATTAGCATTACAAAACCCAGTAGAATAAAATTAGTAAGGGCGTGTTTCCATTTATGATACCTGAACTTTACGAGTGCGTAATAACCTTCCAGAATCCAGAAGCCTCCAAGTATAAGAACAATCCAGGAAAATTTTTGCCATACAGGCATATTTTCAAAAAATAAAAGAAACGCTTCCACTCCTCTCCTATTTTAAAATTTTAGAATATTCAGAAGGATTATTAAGGATGGATTTCGCCTTCAGGATCTCAGGATTACTTAATGTGTAATATTCATATAATCCTTCCTTATAAAAGTATCTTTTAATGATTTCATCAGTCAAAAGACTAACTATTTCAGGTTTTTTGTCCTGCAGTTCCTGTTTTTTAAAAGTATTAATCTGGCTTCGGATCCTGGAAACGTCTGAAGCTATTTTTGCTTTTAATTCTTCATCTTCCGCGGTATCCATCATTTTATCAAGTTCTGTTTCGGTATTTGTTTTATACTCAAAATCTGAACTTTCCAGAAACTTTTTAAAATCATTAAAATCTGAATCTGAAAAATTAAACTGCTTAGGATTGCTTAATTCATGTGAATAGTAATATTTAGTAGCGAAATCGAAGAGAGCATCCTGAATGAGTAATGATTGAGTGATATCGCTATATTCAGAAGTTTCTAGTTTTACATCAGGCAGAATTCCACAACCGTCATATACTTTGCGACCGTTGCGCGTGTTGAATTGATTATAATCTTCTACTTTGGTTCTTATAGCCTTTCCGTTTTCATCTCTTTGCCTGTAATCCAGCGCCTGTATACATCTTCCGCTAGGAGTATAATAACGGGAAATAGTGATCTTTAACTGAGTTCCATAGGCAAGTTCTTTTGGACGTTGAACAAGTCCTTTTCCAAAACTTCTGGCACCCACAATAACTCCACGATCAAGATCCTGTATGGCTCCGGCTACAATTTCACTTGCTGAAGCACTTCTACCGTTCACTAAAACCACTAAGGGAATTTTAGTATCTATAGGTTCTTTTTGAGTGTAATATTCCCGGTTATATTTTTCGATGATCGATTTTGTAGTTACGATAAGTTCTCCCTGAGGTAGAAAAATATTAGAAATATTTATTGCCTCGTTTAAAAGTCCGCCGGGATTCCCGCGTAGGTCCAGGATAATTTTATCGGCTCCCTGATTTTTTAAATCTTTTAAAGCTCTGGCCACTTCAGAGGAAGCTTTGGCATTGAATCTTGAAAGAACAATGTAACCAGATTTATCATCCAGTAATTTGTAAAATGGAACGGCATTCAATTCCACAGCACTTCTTTTCAGCGAGGTGGTTTTTAGTTCCCCCTGGCGGCGATATGTGATCTCAATGTTGCTATCAGGAGAGCCATTAAGCAATTCTCCCGCATCTTCATTAAAATCGGCGATATTGATATTACCAATCTTAATAATTTCATCTCCGGCCTTTAATCCGGCATTATCGGCTGGATAATCTTTATAAGGTTCAACAATGGTAAGGGATTCTGGACCTGACTTTACAAGGGCGCCAATTCCGGTATATTCTCCCGCATTATTTATTCTCGCAGCCTCCACATCCTGTTCATTCCAGTAATTGGTATATGGATCAAGATCTGTGAGCATAGATTTTATTGCGGTATCCATGAGTGCCGCGGGATTGGTTTCATCCACATAATTCATGTTTATTTCCTTGAATAAGGTGGTGAAAATTTCAATTTGCTTGGCGATTTCAAAAAAATCTGATTTGAAACTAACCGTCCCTATAAAAATTCCGATTAGAACAACCGGAAGAATTATTTTTCTAGCTATTCGATTTTTCATGATGTAAATGTTTTTCCCTGAATTTCTCCAGAATATTTTTCATACTCCCTTCCAGCTTTTCATAAGTCAATTCGTCCCTTGAAATATAAATAAACATAAAGGCCTGTGAAGAAGATAAATCTTTGGTTAAAAGGTACTTATTTTTTCTGAAAACTTCACGCATTAGTCTTTTAATCCTATTGCGATTTACGGCATTTTTCACCAGCTTTTTAGGAACCGAAACACCTGTTTTAAGCTCAACCGATTCCTCGTGTTCAATGGGAAGATATACCAGTTTTAAAGGAAATGACTTTATACTTTTGCCTTCCAGGAATAGTTTATCTATAAGCTTCTTGCTTCTTAATTTATTTGATCTTCCAAAACGCTCGTCCATATTTCAAAAGTAAGCATCCTGTGAATTAAAAAACCCTTTCGGTTAAGAAAGGGTTTTAAAATAATATTTGGAGAAAGCTTAATTATCTGAATCTGTATTCTCTTTAGAGTCTGCTTTCCATGTATTATTGCTTCGGTCTATATCTGCCATAAGCCCGGTATCATCGATCACTATTTTGGAAACATTTCCTTTAGTAATCTCCATTTTATATTCCGGAAATGCCCAGGCCCAGTCTTTAGCGACGGTTCTATTGTCATCGTTTAAAGCCGGTTTTTCCCAGCGCATCATTCGCAATGGAACATAATATGTTTCTTCAGAGCCATCTGCGAAAGTAACCTGTATATCAAGAGGCATTGGCATCAGGCCAATTCTTTCAAGATTAACAACTGTTTTTTCACCAGATTTTTCTACAGATTTAATTCCATAATCTATAGTATTCGTGGTGCGGGTCCAGTCGTTAAGATACCAGCTTAGTTCTGCTCCACTTACCTTTTCAGCTACTCTTATAAAATCGTTAGGCGTGGGATGTTTAAATTTCCATTCGTCATAATAACGGTTAAGAGTTTTTGCCAGATTATCAGGGCCAATAATATATCCAAGCTGAGCAAGGAAAACACTTCCCTTGCTATAGGCAGCTATAGAATAGGCTACATTTAGATCGTAACGGTCACTATGGGTGGTCATTGGTTGCTCTTTTCCAGACTGCACTATATAATTATAACCTCTGTAAGAACCAGACCATGTATTTTCACTTTCGCGGCCTGCTATTGTTTGCTGTGCTAAAGCCGAAATATAACTAGTGAATCCTTCATCCATCCATGGGTGTTCAGATTCGTTTGTTCCCAGTAATTGTTGAAACCAGGAATGTGCAAATTCGTGAGCTGTTGTTCCCATCAGGCTTCCGTAGTCCTCGCCACCGGTAATAAGGGTACAGTTGGCATATTCCATTCCGCCATCTCCTCCCTGGATTACAGAATATTGTTCCCATGGATAAGGTCCTATATGCTCGTTATAGAACTTTAATAATTCAGCAGTTTTGGGCTGAATATTTTTCCAGTTATCAACCACTTTAGGATCATTCATATATAGAAAATGAAGGGTTACTCCACTTTCAGTTTCCATGGAATCATGAATAAATTCAGGGTCTGCGGCCCAGGCAAAATCATGAACATTATGAGCTTTGAAATGCCAGGTAAGCGTTTTTCCTTTCGGTTTTTTTACTTCAGTTCCTTCTTTTTCATATCCGTATCCTATTTCATTTGGATTCTGAAGCACTCCGGTTCCTCCAAGAATATAATTTCTATCTATGGTAATCTTTACATCAAAATCTCCCCATACACCGTGAAACTCACGGGCGATATATGGATCTGCATGCCAGCCTTCAAAATCATACTCGGCTAACTTTGGATACCACTGAGTCATGGAAAGGTCTACTCCATCATTATTATTTCTTCCCGATCTTCTAATTTGTTCAGGAACCTGTCCTTCAAACTCCATTTTGAAAGTAGTCTTTTCTCCAGGTAGAATATCTTTTCCAAGTTCTACCACTAAAATGGTTCCTTCCTCCTGAAAGTCAAGGGAGTTTCCATCCTGTTTCAGAGATTTCACCTTAAGATATCCAATTTGGTCCGGTGTAAGTTTTGTGATTCGGCTTTCATATTGCGGTTCTTCGCGGGTTCCTTTATTGTTAACCATTCTTGAATCAGGATCTGCAATATTTTCCAGCCTGGCATTCATTTCACTTTCCGGCTGAAAGGCATTATTGAATAAATGATAGAAAACGCGATGTAATGTATCGGGAGAATTATTGGTATAGGTTAACTCCTGTGTACCGGTGTAACGAAAATTCGTTACATCCATATTTACGTCCATCTTATAATCTACGTGCTGTTGCCAGTAAGGCGTATTGTTCTGCGCCTGAGCGAAGACTGTGGTTAATAAAATTAAACTGAAAACTATTTTCTTCATTCTTATTGATTTTTTGCGATTTGGTCGGCTAATATTAAAGCATTATAAAGATTTGCCATCTTTCCTGAAGATGATAATTTATTAAATTTTTGGGTATTATTACGGTCTCCGGCAACGATAACCGTAGCTCCTGTTGAAAGGCCACTGTCCATAATAATTTGTTTCACCTGTCCTGCGCTTAATTTTGGATAAAATCCTCTAATAATTGCAGCTATACCTGCAACTTCTGGTGAAGCCATGGAAGTACCCTGTAAATATTCGTAAGTGTTATTTGGAGTAGTTGACCAGATCTTTGAACCCGGAGCGAAAATATCTACGTTAGATTTTCCAACATTAGAATAGCCAGCAACCAAACCAGATCCATATTCGTAGTTTAAAGCTCCAACGGTCAAGAAATTATCTGAAATCTCCTGAGGATTATCTGGCATTTGATCGTTTGGATAAACCATTTTCTGGTCAAGATTCAAGCCTTCATTTCCTGCAGCATTAACGATCAAAACGTCCTTTTGGGCTGCATATTTAATGGCGTCTCTAACCCATTCAGGATTTGTGGAATAATATTTACCAAAGCTGGTATTAATCACTTTTGCACCATTGTCAACTGCATACCTTATTCCAAGAGCAATATCTTTATCATATTCATCTCCATTTGGAACTGCTCTTACTACCAGAATCTTCGCATTGGATGCGATTCCTTTAATTCCAATATTATTATCCCGTTGCGCCGCAATGATTCCTGCAACATGAGTCCCGTGCTTAATATTTTCTTTAGATTTTTCCGGGCCCATTACCTGATTATTTCCATAATTACGATCGGTAATATCGTATGGGTCATCTCCGGTTTTTACTCTTTCGTTAAGGTCAAAGTTCAAATGTGTGTTCAGCCTGTCCTTGTAATAATCAATTTCTTCCTGGATTAATTCCATGACATGCGGTATATTTTCATCTACCTGGTTCTGCATTTGGGTTATTATATATTTATAACGCTGCATTCCCTGTGTAAGCGGCTTGTAATCTGAAACCTGCTCCTTGGTATAATTCTCGGTTTTAAGTTCTTTTGAGATCGCCTGATGAGCTTCCTGAACCTGATTTAATATCTCTTTAGTTTGATCTCTGTTTTGAATTATTTCCTGATGCTCTTTTTCATATTCAGCTTTTGTTTCGAGATAAAGATTATATTCTTCTCTGTCTGCAGTACTAATGCTGCTTTCAGATTTCCCGTCATATTTAGGTTTTAGTTTTCTTAAGATTCTAACATACTCAAGATTTTCATCTACTTCATCTCCTAAAAAGTTCCATCCGTGAATATCGTCTATATAGCCATTACTATCATCGTCTTTTCCATTACCTGGAACTTCATCGGTATTGGTCCATATGGAGTTCTTAAGATCTTCATGCTCTATATCCACGCCGCTATCTACAACTCCTACAATGACAGTAGAAGGCTTTGAGTTTTTAATAATTTCGGTGTATGCCTTATTAACACTCATCCCGGGAATGGTATCGGAAGCAAGATCTTTTGCCGGCCAATTTTTTAATTCGGCTTCTGAAAGATCCCGAACCTTTAACGGAATCGAGTCGATTTTCTCTATAGGAGTAGAAAGAATTTTAGGAGCTGTTGAGCTACAACTGGTGATTAAGCCTGCAGCAAATAATGCTAATAAAGGCTTATAAATAGGGATTCTCATAAAGTTATTTTAGTTAAATACTTCGCTAAATGCATGGGTTTTATCATGACGTACTCCTTTTTCGGTGTTTTTTAACGTAATAATTTCATTATGAGCGTCATGTTCTAAAAACAAATAATAATTCTCGCTGGCAGCTTTTTCCAGAAATAATTTCTTTTCCGGAAGGGTCAATAGCGGCCTGGTGTCATAACCCATTACATAGGGTAATGGAATATGCCCCGCCGTTGGTAACAAATCTGCCATAAATACAAGCTTTTTCCCCTTGTAATTAATATGCGGAATCATTTGTTTATCTGTATGTCCATCAACAAATAATACGCCAAAGCCCAAATTATCGGCTTCCGAAAAATTCGCGCCTTTAGCTCTGTTGATAAAATGAAGTTGACCGCTTTCTTCCATAGGAAGAATATTTTCTTTTAAAAAGGAAGCTTTTTCACGATCATTGGGATTAGTAGCCCAATCCCAGTGTTCTTTTGTGCTCCAGAATCTTGCATTTTTGAAAGCTGGTTCATATCCCGTACGATTCTTATTCCATTGAATAGATCCACCGCAATGGTCAAAATGAAGATGGGTCATAAAAACATCGGTAATATCATCACGGTGAAAACCATATTTTTTCAATGATTTATCGATATTATTATCTCCCCAGAGATAATAATAACTGAAGAATTTTTCACTTTGCTTATCCCCCATTCCCGTATCGATTAATATCAGGCGATCGCCATTTTCTATAAGTAGGCACCGCGCAGCGATATCGATCATGTTATTAGAATCTGCCGGATTCGTTCTATTCCAAAGAGTTTTGGGAACTACTCCAAACATCGCACCACCATCCAGCTTAAAATTTCCTGCTTCAATAGGGTAAAGGGTCATTTCAATATTTTAAAAATTACACTGCAAAATAGAAAATATGGAAGGTAAAATTAGGGAAATCCATCGAATTAACATCATATTATCATTGAGACTCTCCATAGCTTTTCTCTTTCATAGTTAAACATTTTGGTTATTTTTAGCTTTCATAAGAAATCGCTTTATATGTTAGAATTAGCAGGAATTATCATTTTAGGCATTATGGCCCAATGGTTTGCATGGAAACTTAAGATTCCTGCAATTCTGCCTTTAATTCTTGTTGGGCTTGCCGTAGGCCCTATAGCTACCCTTTTTACCCAGGATGGAGGCAAATTAATTGAACCTATCTGGACCGGGGAATCGGGATTATTTCCCGGAGAAAGTTTATTTTATTTTGTTTCCCTAGCTATTGGAGTTATTCTTTTTGAAGGAGGTTTAACCCTTCGGAAAGGGGAAATTCTTAATGTAGGACCGGTAATAGTAAAACTTATTACGGTAGCTGTAATTGTGACTTTTATCGGGGCAGGAATAGCCGCTCATTTTATTTTTGGTCTTAGCTGGCAGATTGCTTTTTTGTTTGCTGCGCTTATCATTGTAACCGGACCTACGGTAATCACTCCTATTCTCCGGAATATTCCAATGAAAAAAGATATCTCAGCAATTTTAAAATGGGAAGGAATTCTTATTGATCCTATCGGTGCTCTTGTCGCGGTATTGATGTTTGAGTTTATTAGCGCGGAACAGGGTTCCCAGTTTACTGAAACAGCTCTGCTGGAATTTGGTAAGATTGTTTTATTCGGATTCTCTTTCGGGTTCACCTTTGCCCACGCCCTGGCATTTGCCATAAAGAAAAATGTGATTCCGCATTACCTATTGAATGTTCTAACTCTTGCAACGGTCCTGGGTGTTTTTGTTTTGTCAGATCTATTTGCTCATGAAAGTGGACTGCTGGCGGTAGTGATCATGGGAATGGTAATGGGAAATACCAATTTACCCAACCTTAAAGAACTACTCTATTTCAAGGAATCGCTGAGTATTTTATTGATCTCCATTCTTTTTATACTTCTGGCTGCCAATATCAATATGGAAGATTTATACCTGGTGTATAATACAAAGGCGCTTCTTCTTTTTGCCACCGTGGTATTAATTATAAGGCCCATGGGAGTTTTTATTAGCAGTATAGGCTCTTCGCTGAAGGTGAATGAAAAATTATTTATAAGCTGGGTTGGACCACGAGGAATTGTAGCCGCCGGTATCGCTTCCTTATTCGGAATTGAACTTGCCAATCAGGGTGTTGAAGGCGCTGAATATATAACTCCGCTGGTTTTTCTTATCGTTTTAGGAACGGTTTTACTGAATGCAACTACCGCACGACTTTTTGCTAAGCTGGTAGGAGTCTTTTTGAAAAACTCACAGGGAATTTTAATTATTGGAGCTTCAACTATTTCCAGACTAATCGCTTCTTATCTTAAAAAGAACAATCGCCATGTTGTATTGGTTGATAACAATGGAACCAATATTAAAAAAGCACGTGAGCTGGGTCTTGACGCGATTCAGGATAATGTTTATTCAGACGATTTAATTAATAATATCGAGTTGAATGATGTGGGTTATCTAATGGCCATGACAGGGAATAATGAGGTAAACATGAATGCTATTGAAAAGTTCAGAAAACATTTTGGGGAGAATGGATCCTTTCGGGTAGTTTCTTCAGATGAAATGTATGATCCCGAAAATAATCCGAAAGAAGGGCTGTTTTCACAAACCGATGATTACATAAAACTAACGAACCTCGCACGCAAATATCCTTCTATTCACGAGATCGAACTGAACTCAAAAGAGCACTATGAAGGTTTGATAGAAATTAGTAAAACCGATCCCGATATTATCCCTCTTTTTGTAAAAAATAAAGAAGGAGAATTAAGTATTATTCCTTCTAATAGCATGGAGGTAGATATTGAAGAAGGATTCATGCTGGTCTATCTGGGGAAACAGGTTGAAGCCGGCGATAGTGAAGAAAAGGAAAATATAGAAGAGAATATAGAAACCGATTAATCTTCTTTTTCCATTTCTTCAATGAGTTCATCGGTGATCTCCAGGTTGTGATAAACATTCTGAACATCGTCGTCATCTTCAAATTTCTCCACCAGATTAAGAATTTTCATAGCGTCTTCTACTGGTAATTCCGAGGTGTTTAAAGGAATTCGCTGAATTTCAGAGTTCCGGAACTCTATTTTAAGCTCCTCTAATTTTGAAGACATCAGGCCAAAATCGGTAAATTCAGTATATACGGTTATAAATTCCTCTTCCTTTTCAATTTTAGTAGCGCCGCCTTCAATAAGTTCCAGTTCAAATTCTTCAGGATCCATTTCGATCTTTTCACGATCAATCACAAAAACACCTTTCTTATCAAAAAGAAATTCCAGGGAACCGTTCGTGCCAAGGCTTCCTCCGTTTTTCGAAAAAATTGATCTTACCGAAGCCACGGTCCTGTTAGTATTATCGGTGGTACATTCTACAAATATCGCGATGCCATTGGGACCATATCCTTCAAAGGTTACGGTTTCATAACTATCGGCATCAGCGCCGCTAGCTTTTTTTATAGCACGTTCTATGGTATCCTTGGGCATATTCACCCCTTTGGCATTTTGGATGGCATTTCTAAGTCCGGGATTCGCTTCTGGATCTGGACCACCGCCTTCTTTTACCGCAACGGTGATCTCCTTGATCGCTCTGGTAAATTGTTTTGCTCTTCTTTCATCCTGCGCTCCTTTTCGATGCTTAATATTTGCCCATTTGGAATGTCCGGCCATTGTTGATTTTTAGTTTATAGTTCGTAGTTCTGAGACTGATTTTTCGTAATAATACAAAAATAAAAAAGTTCAGGAGAAATTATAAACTGCTGGTTTTTATTCCATTGAATTATATTAAATACTATATTCCGAGATATGAAATTTAAATTCGAAGAATTAGATGTGTATAATAAATCATTGATTTTTACAGACATAGTCTACACAATCACAAAAGATTTTCCCAAAGAGGAAACCTATTGTTTAATTTCCCAGTTCAGACGAGCAGCTGTTTCAGTTTCGTTGAATATAGCTGAAGGTTCAGGAGGTTCAAAAAAAGAATTTTCCAGGTATTTAGGAATAGCCTCTAACTCCTTAAAAGAATGCATTGTTTGTATAACTATCGCCGAAAGACAGAATTATATAAGTTCAGAAGATGAGAATAAAATGCGTAATGATTTAGTCGAAATATCAAAAATGATTTACGGTCTTAAAAAATACCTCTTGAAAGAATAAATAGAATCTACGAACTCAGAACTAAAAGCTCCGAACTAAGATTAGTCATTCAACTTAAGAACTGCCATAAAAGCTTCCTGAGGAATCTCAACATTCCCTACCTGGCGCATACGTTTTTTACCCTTTTTCTGCTTTTCAAGAAGCTTTCTTTTACGGGAAATATCTCCCCCATAACATTTTGCGGTAACATCCTTTCTTAAGGCTTTTACGGTTTCACGGGCAATGATCTTGGCTCCGATCGCGGCCTGAATAGGAATATCAAATTGTTGTCTTGGGATAAGCTCTTTCAGCTTTTCACACATCTTTTTACCAATATCATAGGCATTATCCACGTGTAATAGTGCGGAAAGCGCATCAACAGTATTGCCGTTCAGTAGAATATCAACTTTTACCAGTTTAGACTGTCGCAGTCCAATTGGTGAATAATCAAAAGAGGCATAACCTCTGGAAACAGTTTTTAATCTATCGTAAAAATCGAAAACAATTTCTGCTAGAGGCATATCAAAAGTCAATTCTACTCTTTCTGTAGTAAGGTATGTTTGATTTACTATCTCTCCTCTTTTCTCGATACATAGAGACATTACATTTCCTACATAATCTGCTTTGGTAATGATGGTAGCCTTGATAAAAGGTTCCTCTACCCGGTTTAAACTTGATGGTTCCGGCAGGTCTGAAGGGTTATTTACGAGAATAACCTGATCAGGATTTTTGTTTGTATAAGCGTGATAAGAAACGTTAGGAACCGTAGTAATCACGGTCATATCAAATTCCCGTTCCAGTCTTTCCTGAATGATTTCAAGGTGAAGCATTCCAAGGAATCCACATCTAAAACCAAATCCAAGTGCGGCAGAACTTTCAGGTAGAAATACCAGAGAAGCATCATTCAGCTGAAGTTTTTCCATAGAAGATCTTAATTCCTCATAGTCTTCAGTATCTACGGGATAGATTCCCGCGAAAACCATAGGTTTTACATCCTCGAAACCAGCAACAGCTTCCGTCGTAGGATTTACAGCACTTGTGATAGTATCACCCACTTTTACCTCGCGGGCATCTTTAATACCAGTGATTAAATATCCCACATCTCCTGTTTTAATCTCCTGTCTTGGAAATTGTTTCAGGCGAAGTGTTCCAACTTCATCGGCATCATATGTTTTATTCGTTGCTACGAATTTAATTTTCTCTCCTTTTTTGATAGAGCCGTTGATCACTCTAAAATAAGTCTCTACCCCACGAAATGGATTATAGACCGAATCAAATATCAGGGCTCTTAAGGGAGCATCAACTTTTCCGCTTGGTGCAGGAATACGGTTAATAATAGCATCCAGAATTTCCTTGATTCCAAGTCCGGTTTTTGCACTTGCAGGGATCACTTCAGAAGGATCACAGCCTAAAAGATCCACAATATCATCGGTTACTTCTTCAGGATTGGCGCTGGGCAGATCCACCTTGTTCAAAATCGGAATAATCTCCAGGTCATTTTCAAGCGCCAGGTATAAATTTGAAATGGTTTGAGCCTGAATACTCTGTGCGGCATCAACTACTAACAAAGCACCTTCACATGCAGCGATAGAACGGGAAACTTCGTAAGAGAAATCAACGTGGCCGGGAGTATCAATAAGATTCAAAACATATTCTTCCCCTTCGTGTACATAATCCATCTGGATAGCGTGACTTTTTATCGTGATCCCGCGTTCACGTTCCAGATCCATACTGTCCAGTAACTGTTCCTGTTTCTCTCTTTCGGTCACAGAACCTGTGAAATCCAGCAGCCTGTCTGCCAGTGTACTCTTACCGTGGTCAATATGCGCAATAATGCAAAAGTTTCGAATATTCTTCATCTTCCAATTTTGAATCTAATTCCCCTATTAAAATGTGGCGAATTTAAGAGTACAAATATAATTCAATTAATAGTCTTACATAAAATTTCAAGTTTATGTTTGTTTTCTTGTGGAATAGTCTTTAGTTACGGAAATTTATACATTAATTTATTTCAAAATTTCTTCTGCTAATAAATTTAAATGCTTTCAATGAGAAACCATAGCCCGGATACCGAGAAAGTCTCAAATTATGACCATCTGGAGAAGATGAGCACCTCAGAATTATTAAAAAATATAAACCGGGAAGATCTAACGGTTGCAGCGAGCGTGCAGAAGGTAATTCCCGCGATTGAAAAACTGGTTGATGAGATCGTTCCAAAGATCGAAGAGGGTGGACGATTGTTTTACATTGGAGCCGGAACCAGCGGAAGGCTTGGTGTACTTGATGCTTCAGAATGCCCGCCTACTTTTGGAGTAAGTCCGGGAATTGTAATTGGCTTAATTGCAGGTGGAGATAAAGCTCTGAGAGACGCGGTAGAAAATGCCGAAGATGATA
>JAGXII010000125.1 GCA_024635735.1 Christiangramia sp.
CAGATCGATAGCAACGGTGGCTTAAATTTCAAAGCCCTTCATACAATGATTCATCAAATCAAATCCTGGATAAGAACAACCTATTCCTGGGTGAGTGATTTCAACATCAATAGATATTTTAATGAGTTTTGTTTTAGGATCAATCGCACACAAAGCAAAGCCACAATTTTCAATAATCTAATAACCAAAATGGTCAAAAAAGATAAAGTATATCACAATCAAATTATAGGCAATTAACTACTGACCTCTAAAAGTTTAAAATATTATATTGTTATTCTTATAAGTGTTCTGTCTATTAGCTGTATTGTAAACAGGCAAAAACAGGAAGACGGCAATAAAATTGTTTCTGAAAATTATTTTACTAATCCTATTACCAGGGGAGCAGATCCCTGGGTAACCAAGCATGATGGAAATTATTATTATTGCTTTTCCGGAGGGAAAGACGATCAAAGTTTTATTACTGTAAGTAAATCTTCTTCACTGGTTAATCCCGGAAAACGCCAGAAGGTTTTTAAAACTCCTAAAACGGGTTGGAATTTAACTAATGTATGGGCGCCGGAACTTCATCACTATAATGATAAGTGGTATATATACTACGCCGCCGGTAAATCCGGGCCACCCTTTCTTTATCAAAGAACCGGGGTTCTGGAATCTGTGAGCAGCGATCCGCAAGGAGAATATATTGATAAAGGGGTATTAAAAACTGGTGAAGATCCAAATGATTATACGGGTACTATATGGGCGATAGATCTTACTTTAACAGAGATTGACGGTCAGCTTTATGGCATTTGGTCCGGCTGGGAAGAAAATGTAGAATCGCATAAAACTCCACAATACCTTTATATAGCCAAAATGAGTAATCCATATACCATTAGTTCTGAAAGGGTTAAAATTTCAAGTCCCGAGGAAGAATGGGAAACCGGTGGTCCTCTCAATTTAAATGAAGGTCCGGAAGTTTTAAAACACGATGGAGATATTTTCATTATTTACTCTACAAGGGAATCCTGGACGACTGAATATAGATTAGGTCAGCTTAAATTAAAAAAGGGTAGCAATCCAATGCTACCAGAAAACTGGTCGAAAAAAGGACCTGTTTTTATTGGTGATGAAAGCATTCATGGTGTGGGACATGCAAGTTTTACAACTTCACCAGATGATACTGAATCCTGGATTATATATCATTCAAAAGTATCTACTAAGCCTGGCTGGAATCGTAATGTGAGAGCTCAGCTATTCTTTTGGGATAAAAATGGAGACCCGGTTTTTGGGAAACCTGTTCAAATAGGAGTTTTATTAAAAGAACCTTCAGCAAATAATTAATTTTTAAAAGTATGAAAACAAGAAAAGGCTGTGTCCTCCTCTTATTGATTTTAGTTTCCTTTTTAGGCCAATCGCAAACGGGAAAGCGTTGGAGTGTTGAAAAGGCTCAAAAATGGTACGATTCTCACGCATGGATAAATGGTGCGAATTTTATTCCCAGCACAGCGATTAACCAGTTAGAAATGTGGCAGGCAAATACTTTTGACCCTGAAACAATAGATAAGGAACTGGGTTGGGCTGAAAATATCGGCTTTAATACGATGAGAGTTTATTTACACAGTATTGCGTATAAACAGGATAAGGCAGGTTTTAAGGATAGAATGGGGGAGTATCTAAAGATTGCTGATAGTCATAATATAAAAACCATATTTGTATTCTTTGATGATGTGTGGGATAAAACACCAAAGGCAGGAAAACAGCCTGAACCAAAACCCGGGACTCATAATTCAGGTTGGGTACAGGATCCAGGAGACCCAGCTTATAAGATGGCCGAAAACTATCCTGCACTTGAAAGTTACGTCAAGGATATTCTCAACACCTTTGGTTCTGATAAAAGAATTCTTTTGTGGGATTTATATAATGAACCCGGAAATTCAGGGAAATTAACCACTTCTATGGATCTTTTACAAAATGTTTTTGCATGGGCCAGAGAAGTGGATCCGCAACAACCAGTTTCTGCCGGAATTTGGAGATGGGATTTTGAAGAATTGAACCAGTTTCAGATAATGAATTCAGATATTATCACCTATCATGATTATGAAGAACCAGATTTACACCGCAGGGTTCTTCGACTTTTAAAAACACATAATCGCCCGTTAATATGTACCGAGTATATGGCAAGAACGAGAAATAGCAGATTTTCTAATATTATGCCAATGCTGAAGAAGGAAAATGTGGGAGCAATTAACTGGGGCCTGGTTTCAGGAAAAACAAATACCATATATGCCTGGGGTACTCCTATCAAGGATGGTTCGCAGCCAACAGAGTGGTTTCATGATGTTTTCAGGCCAGATGGAACTCCTTACAGGCAGGATGAAGTTAACTTGATTAAAAAATTAAATAATGAAAACTAGTACCATGAAAATTATAAAATTTTGTTCCCTTTTAATGGTGATAATGATAGTCGCCTGTAACGAAAAAAAGAAGAATGAAAATGTTGAAAAATCTGAAAAAAGTTCCAATGAAAAAATGGAGGCTAAGAATTTTCAAGATACTGTAAAGGGAAAAATAGGTGTTTTAAAGAAAATAGAGAATGGAGATATCACCGCATATTTTACCAATTACGGGGCACGACTTGTAGGACTGTGGACTCCAGATAAAGATGGTAATCCAACCGATGTGGTAGTGGGTTTTGGAGACTTAAACTCTTATGTGAAATCTACTGAACCATATTTTGGAGCTACCATTGGAAGATATGGAAATCGAATTGCCAAAGGGAAATTTTCTCTGGATGGTGAGGAATATGATCTTTCAGTAAACAACGGAGCAAATACGCTTCATGGAGGAAAGAAAGGTTTTCAGTCTAAATTTTGGAATGTGGAACAACCCGATGATCACACTCTGGTTTTTACTTATACTTCAAAAGATGGGGAACAGGGATTTCCGGGAAATTTGAAAACTAAGGTGACTTATTCCCTGACAAACGACAATCGTTTAAAGATGGAGTATGAAGCAACCACAGATAAAAAAACCGTGGTTAATATGACGAATCATGCATTTTTCAACCTGAATGGTGAAGGAAGCGGAACTGTTTTAAATCATAAGGTTATGATTAATGCCGCAAATTATACCCCCGTTGACAGCACTCTTATTCCACTCGGCAAAATGGCTTCTGTTGAAGATACTCCGTTTGATTTTCAGGAAGCGACTACTATTGGTGAAAGGATAGATGAGGATAATGAGCAACTAAAGAATGGGAAGGGATATGATCATAATTTTGTGCTGCAGACCAATGATGCGGAAGGAATGACCCATGCCGCGAGCGTTGTTGGCGATAAATCAGGAATCCAGATGGATATTTATACAGAAGAGCCTGGATTGCAATTTTACAGTGGTAATTTCATGAAAGGTAAAAACACCTTTAAAAATGGAAGTAAAGATGAGTATCGCACCGCTTTTGCTATGGAAACGCAGCACTACCCGGATTCTCCTAATCAATCAGATTATCCGAGTACTGTTTTAAATCCGGGAGAAACCTATCATACAGTATCAGTCTATGAATTTTCTGTAGAAGAAACGGAATAAGAATAGAGGGCTTAATTTCTAAAAAATTATTGAATAATGATTAAAAAAGTCGTTTTGATAATTGTCCTGATGGCAGGTTGGCAGGTGAGCTTCGCGAAGGTGAAATTACCTTCAGTTCTTTCAAATAATATGGTGCTCCAACAATTGAGCAACGCCAAATTATGGGGAGAATCTGTTCCAGATTCAGATTTGGAAATTTTCACATCCTGGGATAGCAAAACGTATCAGGTTCATGTTGATAGTGCCGGAAACTGGAAACTTGATATAAAAACTCCCAAAGCAGGAGGGCCTTATAAACTAAGCTTTAAAGATAGAGATGGCAAAGTTGAATTAAATCGGGTTTATACAGGTGAAGTTTGGTTATGTTCCGGTCAGTCTAATATGGCGATGCCCATGGTGGGGAAAAAAAATCAGCCAATTCTGAATTCAGAATCGATTATTAAAAATGCCAGTAATCCCCAGTTACATTTATTCAATGTAGAACAAAATCATGATTCAACACCGTTAAATGACGTTAGCGGATCCTGGAAACTCACAACTCCTGAAAATGTTGCTAATTTTAGTGCCGTTGCCTATCAATTTGGAAATATGCTGCAGGAGGAACTTGATGTTCCTGTAGGAATTATTGTGTCCAGTTGGGGAGGGACTCCAATTAGGGTATGGATGAGTAAAGAGGCATTAACAGAATTTCCGGAGTATACGAAATCTAGTGATGGAGCAGATTTTCGTCAACCATCGGTACTGTATAATGCAATGCTGGCTCCATTAACTCCATACTCCATTGCCGGATTTTTATGGTATCAGGGAGAGAATGATAGAAATACTTCCAGCATATATGAGAGAGCTTTGCCAGCCATGGTTCATCAATGGAGGGAGGACTGGGATGATAAGAATCTTCCGTTTTATTATGTGCAAATAGCTCCCTGGCTTTATAAAAATGACAAAGGAAAAGAATTTGCTCCATTAATGAGAGAGGCGCAACTAAACGCCAGTAAAAAAATCAAAAATGTAGGAATGGTTGTTACCGCAGATATTGGTTCGAATAAAACCATTCACCCACCAGATAAAACCACGGTGGCCAGAAGGTTGTCCAGTTTAGCTCTTAACAGTACTTACTGTAAAAAAAGCTATAAATATTCAGGACCAGAATTTAAATCCTATAAGACTAAAAATGATGAGGTCATAATTAGGTTTAAAAACAACAGGGGCTTACATTTAATAAATAAGGAGGTTCAAAATTTTGAAGTCGCCGGAAAAGATAAAAATTTCTATCCCGCCAGTGCAAGGATAGAAAATAGAAAATTAATACTTTCTTCTGCCCAGGTTAAAAATCCTGTAGCTGCGAGGTATGGTTTTAAAAATTATTTTGAAGGAAATCTTTTCAATGGACAAGATTTACCTGCTTCCTCTTTTAGAACTGACGATTGGAAAATTAACGAATAAGATCATGAGAAAATCGTATATCATAATTCTGGTTCTGGGAATATTATTGAGTTCTTGTGGGAACAAGAAGAATAAAAATGAAAAAGCTGAAGTAACTACAGAAGAAAGTATCACGTTTAATAATCCTCTCGATGTTAAATTTGGAGATCCGTTTGTGCTAAAGTCAAGCGATGGAAAGTATTATATGTACGGTACGGGTGGAGGAGCAAAGAAAGGTTTTGTTGCCTATTCTTCTTCAGATTTAAAGAACTGGAAATCTGAAGGGCAGGTTTATTTTTCCGACAATAAGAATGCCTGGGGAATCAATGCATTCTGGGCACCTGAAGTTTATGAAAAAGAAGGGAATTATTATATGTTCTACAGTGCTCAATGGAAAGTGAATCCCACCAATGAAAAAGAGAATTTTAAGATTGGTGTTGCAGTGGCAGATAATCCGTTAGGGCCATTCGTGGATACGAAGTCGGAACCTATTTTTGATCCGGGATATCCCATAATAGATGCCAATGTTTTTTTTGAAGACGGGAAGTCTTATCTTTATTATTCACGATGTTGTTATAAGCATCCTGTGGAGAGCGAAGTTTCAGCATGGGCAAATGAAAAAGGCTGGTACGACGAAATTGAAGAGAGCTGGGTGTATGGCGTCGAATTAAAACCAGATTTTTCAGGAGTGTTAGGAGAGCCAAAATTATTATTGCGACCACCATTGGAAATGAATGATCCGAATACCGAATGGGAAAGTCGTTCTGTAACTGCTCATGAAGCAAACAGAAGATGGACTGAAGGTTCTACTCTTTTAAAACATAATGGAACTTATTATATGATGTATTCGGCGAATAATTTTAACGGAGAAAATTATGCAGTTGGTTATGCAACCTCAAACTCACCACTCGGAGATTATAACAAGGCTGAAAATAATCCTGTCCTCGAAAAAAATGGAGAAGTTACAGGCACCGGGCATAACAGTATAATTGAATCGCCTGATGGTGAAGGATGGATATGCGTTTATCATGGAAGAACAGAGAAAACTGGACATAAACGTTTAGTATTTATGAATAAAATGGATATTGATGATGAAGGTATGCTACACGTAGAGGGGCCAACATTATCGGAAACTTTGGAAACTCAGACCAGGTAAATGTCTGAAATTGCTATTTTTTTTATGGAATAACAGATAATTTTAAATGCAACTTAAAAATATACTAGTCTCTTTAATATTTCTGGGCAGCTTTTTATCAGGTTTTGCCCAGCAGGATCTCACCTTCAAAAATTATTCTGTTGAAGATGGACTGGTTTCCAATACAATCTGGGATATCAATCAGGATGCTCAAGGTTATATGTGGTTTGCTACAAAAAATGGACTTAGCCGCTTCGATGGTTACGAGTTTAAATCCTATAAATTTTCTACAAAAGTAAAAGGAGGACTTGGAAGTAATTTTATCCATTCCATATTTAAATATGATGATAAAACTTTATGGATAGGAAGTTCACGAGGAGTTTATATTCTCAATATGGAAACTGATAGTTTTAAACATTTTAAGGCGTTAAAAACAAATTTAATATTTGATATCAAGAAGGATAAGAAAGGAATTGTCTGGATAGCTACGCAGCAGAATGGTGTATATCGATATAACCCTGAGAATAATAATATTAAAAACTTTAAAGCTTCGGAGGGGAAAAAAAATTCACTTTCTTCAAACGAAATTAGAAAACTGGCTATTGATGGTTTTGGGAATATCTGGATAGGTACTTTTGAGACAGGAATAGATATTCTTAATACAAAAGACTTATCTATAAGAAATTTGAATAAAAAGAATGCAGATCTTTCCAGTAATACGGTGCTTACGGTTTATAAGGATTTGAACGATAGAATGTGGGTTGGAACTTTTGGAGGAGGATTAAATATGTGGAATCCTGAGACGAAAAAATTCAAATCCTTTACAAAAGAAGATGATAATAGTATAAATGATAATATCGTTAGGTCCATATATCAGGCTTCACCAGATAAACTTTTAATTGGTACGGAGCAAGGCCTGAATGTAATGGAATTGGATTCGGAAGAATTTAGTTATTATACACATAATGCAAGTGATCCTAATGGAATTAGTGGTAATGCGGTTTATTCAATTTTTGGTGATAAAAATGACGGTATTTGGCTGGGAACCTATTTCGGTGGAGCAAGTTATTTTGAAAAATCAGGGTCTGAATTTGAGAACTATTATCCAACGATAGAAGAAAACACATTAAATGGAGGGGCTGTTAGTTGTTTTCTGGAAGATGAACCAGGTAAATTTTGGATTGGAACTGAGGACGCAGGGCTAAGCTATTTTGATTCTAACAATAAAACCTTTAAAAATTATCCGTTTAAAAAAAATCAGGAACAACTTTCTTATCACAATATTCACTCGCTCTATAAGGACAAAAAAGGCAGAATATGGATAGGTACATTTTCTGGAGGTTTAAATATCTATGATAAGAAAACAGGAAAGGTAAAGGTTTACCGTCATGACCCTGATGATCCTAATTCATTGACAAATAATAACATTTTCAGTATTTATGAAGACAGGGATGGCGTAATCTGGATTGGCACTACAAAGGGTTTAAATGTTTATGATGAAGAAAATGATAGGTTCATTAGAATTAAGGAATTGGGTATGGATCGAACTTTCGCTTATGATATTTATGAAGACGAAACGGGTACTATATGGTTTGCTACTTACGGGAGAGGTTTAATTGCTAAGAAAAAAGCCTCAAACGAATGGAATCAATATCGGCTTAAAAATGAGGAAGGTGAATTTATTCTTGGTTCAATTATTAGCTTGAAAGATGATTACGCGGGTAATCTATGGCTGGGAACTGAAGAGAGAGGACTTGTAAGATTCAATTTCGGGACAAAAAAATTCGAGGTATATAATGAAAAATATGGTCTTGATGCCAATGTCGTTTATGATATTTTACAGGATTATAACAGAACGCTTTGGCTTTCTACCAATAACGGGCTTTATCATTTTGATCCACAGAGCAAGAAAAGTACACATTTCACAGAATGGGATAATTTGCAAAGCAGGCAGTTTAATTATAACGCGGGATACAAAGCCACCAATGGCAAAATGTTTTTTGGTGGAATTAAAGGTTTTAACTCATTTTATCCTGATGAGATTGAGCTCGATCCAATGGTAAGTAAAGTGGTTTTGACCAATTTTCAATTGTTTAATAAGGATGTTTCAGTTCACGATGGAAAGAAGAATATTTTAGAGAGTTCTATTAATTACACAAATCATCTTGAACTTTCGCATGAACAATCGGTAATGAGCATTGAATATGCAGCGGTTAGCTTTAAAACCCCTGCAAAGATTAAGTACGCTTATAAAATGGAGGGATTTGATAATCGCTGGAACTACGTGAATTTCCAGCGTAAGGCAACCTATACCAATCTTCCTCCGGGTGAATACACCTTTATGGTAAAAGCCACTAATGACGATACAAATTGGGATGTTCCTGTTACTAAAATGGGAATTACGATTGCTCCACCATTTTATTTACACCCTGTGGCCTATGTCATTTATGTACTACTTTTAATAGGTATCTTTTTGTTTATAAGAAAGAGGCTAATTGATCAGGCTAAAAAGAAAAATAAAATAAGGTTAGAGCGTCTAAGTGTTCGACATGAAAAGGAATTTTATAAACAGAAGATTGAGTTCTTTACAACCATGGCACATGAAATAAGAACTCCTTTATCATTAATTACTGCTCCATTAGAAAAAATAATGGAAAACAAATCACTTCCAAATAATGTGACCAGGCAGCTAGAAATAATGAATAAAAATTCTAATCGTCTTATAAATTTGGTAAATCAATTACTGGATTTTAGAAGAATAGAAAGTGATATTTATAAAATTCACAAGGAAAAACTGGATTTGATAGTCTTAATACAGTCTATTTATTCCCGTTTTTCTGCCATGAAATATCAGGAGAATATAAGATTTACTTTAATTACAAAAGTAAGTAGTTTGCCGGTTAATGCAGATCCTGAAGCCCTTACCAAAATTTTTAATAATCTATTAATAAATGCTTTTAAATTCACTCGGTCAGAAATTATAATAAGTATTCAGGAGCCATTTACAAATAAGGCTGGAAAAAAATTCACTTTAACCACGATTAAAGATGATGGTATTGGAATTCCAAAGGAAGAGCTTGAAAACATTTTTAAAAAATACTTTAAAGTATCTAATGGAGCTTATAGTAATTTGATTGGTATTGGCATAGGACTTTCACTGGCAAAATCACTTATAGAAAAGCATGGTGGATATCTTGAAGTTACAAGTAATCCAAATGTGAATACAGTTTTTAAGGTTTACCTTCCATATAAGGAAACAGATAAACCAAAAGTAGAAAAGATTAAAAAATCTACCGAAGAGGAAGCTCCCATTTTCGAAAAAGTTGAGGACTCTGGTCTGGGAACTATATTAATTGTAGAAGATGATAATTCGCTATTAGAATTCTTTGAACAAAATCTAATTGAGGAAGGCTATCATACAATTCTTGCAAGAAATGGGATTGAGGCTCTGACTTTATTGGAAGATAATGAAATTAGCCTGGTACTTTCAGATGTTATGATGCCAGAACTAGATGGATTGCAAATGTGTCAAAAAATTAAAAATTCAACTGAGCATGGACATATTCCGGTAGTTTTATTAACTGCTAAGACCAATTCAGAAACCGAAATATTGGGAATTCAGAATGGGGCAGATGCATATATTACCAAGCCTTTCAAGTGGAAACATGTAAAAGCTGTGATTAAAAATTTATTAAAATCACGTGCTCAGTTAAAGGAAAAGTTTGCAAATCATCCATTTTTTAAAGCAGATGGATTAACCAATAATGCCGGAGATAAAAAATTACTTGAAAAAATAACTACTATTATTGAGGATAGGATTATGGATCCAAAGCTCTCCGTTGAAGAATTAAGTCGAGAACTTGGAATGAGCCGTTCAAGTCTACATAAAAAATTAAAATCAGTATCAGGTAAAGTACCAAACGAATTTATCAGGCTGGTGCGTTTGAAGCATTCTGCCAAACTCTTACTTCAAAATGAATATACAATTTCTGAAATTGGTTATATGAGTGGATTTAATTCACATTCGTACTTTTCAAAGTGTTTCTATAAGCAGTTTGATATTACTCCTTCAGAATTCGTTGAAAAAAACCTAAAAACTACAGAAGACCTTTAAAATAAAGGGAAGTATACAATTCTTGTATTAATCGCCACAATTTTTATAACGGAGCCGTTATAAAAATAATAAATTAGTTTTCCTTTAAATTAATAGCTCAGGAATGACTAAAGTTTTTATAAGATATATCAGTGTTTTTATCATTTCTTTCTTGAATTTATACCCTTGTTCTGCGCAAAAAGAGTTATCAAAGAAATCTCCTAATGTGATTGTAATAGTCGCAGATGATATGAACATGTGGAGTATGTTGAAAAATTATGCGGCTTTACAAACACCATACTTAGATAAGCTTAAATCTCAATCCTTATATTTTGAAAATGCTTCCTGTGCAGCTCCTGTTTGCATACCATCACGGGCATCTTTTTTCAGCGGAATTTCACCTCATGAAACCGGAGCCTATGTGAATTATAGGGGTACCTGGGAAGATAATATGCTATCTGATATAAAAGTTATGCCAGAGACTTTCAAGGCTAATGGTTATACCACCTGGGGTCGAGGGAAAATCTTTCATGCCCCAATAAATAGAGATCGTCAAAAGCAAATGTTCGATAATAATGTAGTGGAGGGAGGTTTTGGACCATTTGCTAAAGAAGAATATCATTATGCCAACTCTAAATGGTTCTCAATTCAGCCCTGGACAGGACCTGATACCGATTTCCCTGATGTTAGAAACGCCAATGCTGCTGTTTCTTTTTTAGAAGAAACTCATGATAAACCCTTTTTCCTGTATTATGGTTTATATCGGCCACATACACCTTATACTGCCCCAAAAAGGTTTTATGACTTATATAAAGACTCTGAAATAAAGATGGCTCCCGGTTATAAGCCCGGAGATCTGGAAGATGTTCCATTACAGGGTAGACAATTAGTAGATTCTTTAAAGCAATATCACAAACAGGGACTTACTAAAAAGGAAGTTTTACTGGATATGATGAAAGGATACTGCGCTAACTATTCTTTTGCCGACTGGAATATTGGTAGAGTCATCGAAGCTCTGGATAAAAGTAAATATGCTGGAAATACTATCATCATATTTTATTCAGACAATGGTTTTCATAATGGCACAAAAAACCACTGGGTAAAGAGCACTCTTTGGGAACAGGCAGATAATGTTCCGTTTTTAGTTCGATTACCCGAAAAAACCATAGGTAAACGTGAACAGACAGTTAGTTTGCTTGATGTCTATCCAACGCTGGTGGATTATTGTAAAATTGAAAAACCGTCACATGAATTCAGTGGTAAGAGTATAGTTCCTTTATTTGAAAATCCAGATTATGATTGGAATCGTCCAGGATTAACTTTTTACGGACCCAAATATTCTTCAGTTAGAAATAATAGATACAGATACATTCAATACCCTGACGGCTCGGAAGAATTATATGATCATAACAATGATCCCTACGAACATACAAACCTCGCCTCAAATCCTGAATTTAACCATATAAAAAAGGAACTTTCACAGAATATTCCTGAAGAATTTGCCAATTCGCTTGGCGGAAATAAAGAAAGAACCGCAAAAGATGTTTCAAATGAAGATTAATTTTGAATTTATGAAAAATAAAATCGGGCAGGGTAAAACCCTCGCCATCCTATTTTGTATTGCTTTAGCTTTCAGTTCATGTAAAATGAAGTCACAACAATCAAAAGCAGAGAAGCCTAACATAATTATTATTCTTGCAGATGATTTAGGCTGGGGAGATGTTGGTTTTCATGGTAGTGAGATAATGACTCCCAATTTAGATAAACTAGCTGGTGAAGGTGTGATTTTAAATCATTTTTATACAGCTCCGGTTTGTTCTCCAACCCGTGCAGGACTAATGACTGGGCGTTATCCAAATAGATTTGGATTACGTGAAACCGTAGTTCCGCCATGGAGTGAATTTGGAGTTGATCTTGATGAAAAATCTCTTCCGGCATATCTTAAAGCTGCGGGCTATGACCATAGAGTGGCTTTGGGTAAGTGGCATCTTGGGCATGCTAAAAAGGAATTTTTGCCTTTGGAAAGGGGATTCACTCATTTTTATGGGCATTATAATGGAGCAATAGATTATTTTACACATATACGTGAGGGAGAATTAGACTGGCATAACGATTGGGAAACTTCCAGGGATAAGGGCTATAGTACAGATCTCATAAGTGATGAAGCTGTAAGGAATATTAAGGAGTTTTCTAAAGATTCCCCGTTTTTCATGTATGTAGCATACAATGCGCCTCATGGTCCATTGCAGGCGAAAAAGGAAGACCTTTTATTGTATGGTTTTGATGAGTCTAAACCTACAATAGGTAAGAAAAACGGTGAAGGAAGTCGGGGTAAGGGAAATACTCAACGACAAACCTATTCTGCAATGGTAACTAATATGGATCGCGGTATTGGACGTATACTTGATGAATTAAAAAGTCAGGGAATCGAAAATAATACGCTTGTTTTATTTTTTAGTGATAATGGAGCGGCTCCGGAAGGAGGAGGTTCCAGTGGTATTTTAAGAGGAACCAAATTCCAGGAATGGGATGGAGGTGTAAGATCTTCCGCAGTAATTAAGTGGCCAGACGGTTTTAAAGGAGGAAAAAGAATTGAGCAGGTAACGGGTTATATTGATGTTCTTCCTACCTTAATGGATGTAGTGAATATTGAGGATAATAGTCCAAAGCCTTTAGATGGTATGAATATTTTACCGGTCCTTACATCAGAAAAAGAGGAGTTCCAAAGAGATTTTTATTTAGGTTATGGAAGTATTCTTTTTGATGAATGGAAACTTGTTAAATCTAATAGTGGAAATAACAGGATGAAAAATAAAGAGGACCAGTTTTTTCAAATTTTAGTAGATCCAACCGAATCTCAAAATAAGAAGTCTGAATTTCCAAGTGAGTACAAAGACTTGCTACAAAAAGTAGAAAGTTATGACTCCATAAAACCAGAGAAATCTGTGCCTCCATATGGCGAAGGAAGAAAAGGTTTTAAAGCTCCCAAAGACTGGAAAATAGTAAAAGATTAAACTTATTAATCTTTTGATTAATAGGTGTTTATTCTCAATTTTCTGAAGAAATAATACGTTTTTAATAATTTATTATAGTATTTACTACAAAATTGATAACCCCAATTTAAGCCTAGGTTTATTATTGTATGATGTTTATCATGACAATTTAATATTTAATAATCGATGAAAAATAATTTATTAATCTATATTTTTCTTTTTTCAGGTTTTTTTGCGATGAATGCTCAAAGCCTAAAGGATAATAGAATAGAGACTCCCTGGGCGAAAAAATTAACGTCTGAAAATGCCTGGAAAGAATATCCACGACCTCAATTAGAAAGAGATTCCTGGGTAAGCTTGAATGGCCTTTGGGATTATGCAATCACTGATAAGGAGTCAGAACCGGAAGATTATCAAGGGAAAATATTGGTTCCTTTTTGTATTGAATCTTCACTTTCAGGAGTAGGAAAGCCGGTAATGCCTAATCAAAAATTATGGTATAATACCAGTTTTGAAATACCGTCTAAGTGGAAAGGTAAAAATGTGTTATTGCACTTTGATGCTGTAGATTGGGAAACCAAGGTGTGGATTAACAACGAACTTGTAGGTACCCATAAAGGAGGAAGCGATCCATTCTATTTTGATATTACAGATTATATGGTTGAGGGAGACCAAAACCTTATAATCTCTGTTTGGGATCCTACCGATACTGGTATGCAGCCAAGAGGTAAACAGGTTTTAGAGCCCAAAGGAATATGGTATACTGCCGTTACCGGAATCTGGCAATCTGTTTGGTTAGAACCAGTAGACGAAATGTTTATCGAAAGTGTGAACCCTATTGCCGATATTGACAAGGAAACCATTACCATTCAGAATAATGTTATCAATGCATCTTCTAATGCACAACTCAATGTCGTGGTGAAGAAAGATGGTAAGATTATAGCTGAGAAAACCGGACCGGTGAATGAAGATATTACAATATCTATAGATCATCCTACTCTGTGGTCGCCAGAGAATCCATTTTTATACGATCTTGAAATTAGCCTTTATGATAATGACAATATGCTTGATAAAGCCACTTCGTATTTCGCAATGCGAAAAGTTTCCAGAGGAATGGACGAATTAGGCTATGAAAGAATATTCTTAAATAACGAACCAAAATTTCAATACGGCACACTGGACCAGGGATGGTGGCCAGGAGGTTTATTAACACCTCCTTCAGATGAAGCGATGAGATATGACATGGATATGCTGAAGAAAATGGGTTTCAATATGTTAAGAAAACATATTAAAGTAGAGCCATCCAGATATTACTATTATGCAGATAAAATAGGAATGCTCATCTGGCAGGATATGGTCACAGGTTTTCAAACGCAGCATAGTGATGTGCAGCACGTAGGTGCTACAGCAGAAAAAGACTGGAACAGGCCGCAGGAATCTGTAAAACAGTTTGAAACTGAATGGCAATCTATTATGAACCATTTAAAATTCTTTCCGTCTATTGTAACCTGGGTTCCTTTCAATGAAGGTTGGGGGCAGTTTGAAACCAAAAGAATTGTAGAATGGACTAAACAACATGACCCTTCCAGATTAGTAGATGGGGTTTCCGGATGGACCGATAGAAGAGTTGGTGATATGATGGATGTTCATCAATATCCTGGTCCCGGTATGGAACCTGCTGAACTAAATAAAGGTAGAATTGCTGTTCTTGGAGAATTTGGCGGACTGGGATTACCGGTGGAAGATCACTTATGGAATCCTGGAATGAGAAACTGGGGATATAGAACCTATCATTCTGAAGAGGAACTTTATAAAGAATATAAAGATCTTATTCAGAATATGTATCCTATGATTAATCGCGGGCTTTCTGCGGCTATTTATACTCAAACCACAGATGTGGAAGGAGAGGTTAATGGTTTAATGACTTATGATCGTGAAGTGGTGAAAATTGATCCTGAACGAATTAGGGAATTAAATGAAATGATGTACAGGAAGCCCGGAAATTCTAATGTAATATTATCAGATTCTGAAGCCGCAGAACAGGATTTTTCTATAACATCGAAAAAACCTGATATGGAGAAGTTAGAAAAGATCGATTTGAAAAAATCTAAAGGACCAGTTCAGCTTAAAAAAGATGATCATATATGGGCGGTTAGATCTTTCGAATTAGAGAATTTAACAGACAATCTGCAATTGAGAATTTATGCTTTGGGAGATGTGAAGGTTTACATTAATGGAGAAGTAGTTCTTGATAAATTTCTAAGAACGAAACGTCATTATGATGAAATAAATCTTAGTTCACATACTTCTGCATTAAAAAAAGGTAAGAACCAGATTGTGGTCGAGGTAAAGGATACACGTTCAGATTCCGATTTTGATTTTGGTCTTTATTCATTTTAAAAAAAAGAACAATTTAAAACATGGTGAGAAACAAGGTAGTCATATTGCAAATATTGCTAATTACCTTGTTTCTCAATGCCCAAAGTCAAAGCCATTCACCGGAATTTAGTAATCCAACTGCACCGGTTGGTGATAAACAATTAACGGTACCAGAGGTTGTACGCCCGGTTATGGATGTGTGGATGCGTGATACATACGTTACCCAAGGTCCGGATTCAAATTACTATATGATTGGGACAACAGCCAATAAAGGTAAAGTTGTTCCAGAACAAATAAAATATGGTGATTATAATAGCGGATTGTTTTTATGGAAAAGTAAAAACTTAAAAAAATGGGATTCGATAGGAATTGTCTGGTCCTATGCAAAGGATGCTGAAATCTGGCAAAAAAAAGGAAAACCCGTTAAGGCAAAGGATTCAAGTCTGGTGTATCGGGCATTATGGGCCCCAGAACTTCACTATATAAAAAGTAAAAAAACCTGGCTTTTAACAACAAGTTTAAACGGGAATCAGGGTTCTTTTGTATTGAAAAGTATTTCAGGAAAACCTGAAGGACCATATAAAAATATAGAAGGAAACATTACAAAACCAATTTTTGATGATATTGACCTAAGTGTTTTTGAAGATACAAATGGAGAAGTTTATCTGGTGGCACATAATCATTTTATTGCCAGAATGAAAGATGACCTGAGTGATATAGCCGAGCCTTTTAAAAGGCTTGTTGAGACCCCCTTCAATCCCGAACCCTACATTGAGGGGGTTTATATCACGAAGTATAAAAATAAGTATCATTTAATGCAGACGGTTTGGTCAGTAAAGCAAGACGATGGAACCTACACTTATCTTCGTAAAGGTGATAAGGGTTTGAACAGTTACGATGTCGTAGTCTCTACAGCTGATAATATTTACGGACCTTATGGTCCTAGATACCCTGCTATATTAGAGGGAGGACATAATAATGTTTTTCAGGACGATAATGGAGATTGGTGGTCTACTACTTTCTTTAATCCTCGTGGAATTAGAGGAGGCGAATTTAAGGTTACTTGTAGACCAGCTTTAGTTCCTGTAAAATGGGTAGAAGGCAAACTAATGCCTGATTTAAAAAGGTCTGAAGAGTTCTACGGTTCCTTCTAAAATCCTCTGTGAATTTATTGGAGGTTTGTATTTTAAAATTAATGATAATTGATAGAAAATGAATCCAAAAAATATTACTTCCATGATTAAATCAATTACAGAAAAACTCTTGTTTTTTTTAATATTTATCGCAGTATTCACAGCTTGCCAATCAACCTCTGAAGAAGGAAACCAAATTTTAGATCAAAAAACACCAAATATTATTCTGATTCTTGCAGATGATCTAGGCTATTCAGATCTTGGATGCTATGGAGGGGAAATAGATACCCCCAATTTGGATTACCTCGCACAGAATGGTGTTCGTTTTACACAATTCTATAATACTTCTAGATGTTGCCCCAGTAGGGCTTCATTATTAACCGGCGTTTATAATCATGAGGCAGGAATAGGAGAAATGACTCGGGATAGGAGCCTTCCTGGTTATAGGGGACATCTAACTGAAAATGTTGTAACCCTTGCCGAGGTTCTCAAAGCTTCAGGTTATCATACCGGGATGACTGGAAAATGGCATGTTTCGAACACAGTTGTGCAGGAGACTCCAGAAAAGCAACTCAATTGGCTTAATCATAAGGAATCTCATCCTCTTTTTTCTCCAATTGATCAATATCCTGTAAATCGAGGTTTTGAAAAGTATTTTGGAAATATTTGGGGAGTAGTAGACTATTTTGATCCCTTCAGTCTTGTAAACGGAACGGAGCCTGTAAAGGAAGTGCCTGAAGATTATTATCATACAGATGCTATTAACGATACTACAGTTGCATACATAAATGAATTCAGTAAAGCTAAAAACCCTTTCTTCCTTTATGTTGCTCATACTGCACCGCACTGGCCTTTGATGGCGCTGCCTGAAGATATCAAGAAATATGAGAATACCTACAAAAAAGGATGGGATGAAATTCGTCAAAACCGCTTCGAAAAAATGAAGAAGATTGGGATAATAGATTCCACTACCGAACTATCTCCAAGGTGGAGTGATGAGCTAAGTTGGGAGGAAAATCCAGATAAAGACTGGGATGCGAGAGCTATGGCTGTCCATGCGGCCATGGTCGATAGAATGGATCAGGGAATAGGCCGGATTATAAATGCCTTAAAAGAAAATGGTGAACTTGAGAATACCTTAATAATATTTCTTAGTGATAACGGGGCTAGTCCTGAAGATGCCGCAGGTTACGGGCCTGGTTTTGACCGCCCGAGTGAGACGAGAAATGGAAAGGAGATCGTGTATGCGACGCAGAAACAGGTAATGCCCGGCCCCGAGACAACCTATTCTTCAATAGGTAAGAGATGGTCTAACGTGAGCAATACTCCATTTAGATATTGGAAATCTGAATCTTATGAAGGTGGTGTTCATACTCCCATGATTGCCTTCTGGCCCAAGGGGATTAAATTAGAAAACGGAAGTATTGTAAAAGATGTGGGCCATGTCATGGATTTTATGCCAACTTTTGTAGAAGTTGCAGGCGCTCATTATCCAGATGCATCTAATGATATTATACCGGTACAGGGCATAAGTCTTGTTCCCGTGTTTGACGGAAATTTCCGAAAAGGCCATGATGCGCTATTCAATGAACATTTTGGTGCCAGGTATGTGCGGTTCGGTGATTGGAAACTGGTATCCCGCTCTAATAAAAATGAAGACGACTGGCACCTGTTCAATATAAAAAATGATCCCACAGAATTAAACGATGTGGCTGGAAAAAATCCTGAAAGAGTAGAGCATTTAGAAAACCTTTGGAAAGAATGGGCTAATAACAATAATGTTTTTCCAAAAAAGAAGAATAATAAAAAAAATAATTAAGTGATGAAGATTAGAAATAAACTCATATTGGTAATTTTTCCAGTTTTTATTCTGGTCACTTTTAATACCCTGGCCCAAAGCTCCCAGAAGAATCCTAAGGCGGAAAAGGAATTAAAAGACTATCCCAACATTGTACTTATTATAACCGATCAGTTTCGGGCAGATGCCAGTAAAAGAGAAGGTTTTGAATTAAATACAACGCCATTTCTGGATAGTCTTGCGCAAACAGGAACCTGGTTTAATAAAGCATATTGTGCTTCTCCCGCCTGTGTTCCAAGCAGAACTTCCATGATTACTGGGAGATTTCCCACTTCAACAAGGGTGAAATCTAATATGAATTTACAGGATGCTGTTTTTACAAAAGATCTTTTTCAGGTAGCCAGTGAAAAAGGTTTTAATACGGCTCTTATCGGTAAAAATCATACCTATTTAAAGCCGGAAGACTTTGATTACTGGAAAGGTTATTTTCACCTTGGTGTGGATAAGGCGGAAACAAAA
>JAGXII010000126.1 GCA_024635735.1 Christiangramia sp.
GAATTTTTTGAGCGGTTCACCACGTTGTCCCCCAATAAAGCACTAATAGGAATAAAGCGTACATCTTTCATCAGTAATTTGGACGAAAATTCCTCGAACTGGGTGACAATCTCGTTAAATCGCTCTTCAGAGAAATCTACCAGGTCCATCTTATTGACACATACAATAAGATGTGGAATATTGAGCAAAGAAGCGATGAATGAGTGTCGTTTGGTTTGTTCAATCACTCCGTGCCGCGCATCGATTAAAATCAACGCAGCATTAGCGGTAGAAGCGCCGGTAACCATATTCCGGGTATACTGGATATGCCCGGGTGTATCGGCAATAATGAATTTTCTCTTTGGAGTGGTAAAATAACGGTATGCCACATCAATAGTGATTCCCTGTTCCCTTTCATCTTTTAACCCGTCGGTGAACAAAGCCATGTCTACCCCCTCATGTCCTTTCTTTACACTCGTAGCCGTCACCGATTCCAGTTGGTCCTCAAAAATAGATTTAGAATCGTATAGCAATCTTCCTATTAATGTACTTTTCTCGTCGTCTACACTTCCGGCAGTGGTAAATCTTAGTAGTTGGTTGTTGTTTATTTCCATTTTAAAATGCTTTAGGCCATTGGCTTTAAGCTTTAGGCGATAAGCTCTAAGCTGTAAGCTGCAGGCCTTACTTTAATTTTTTTCTACTGGTACCTTTAATCTTTTGCTTAAATTGAATAGTTTCTTTTTTATTTCATTGACATTGAAAGTAAGGATATCAAAATTTTTATCATCAATAAATGAGAGATCTCGAGCAAGTATGAAAAAATACTCCAGTTCGTGTGCTGATCCCAAAGCTATCTGAATAAACCTATTAAAATCCCTGTCTGAATCCCTTCCGCATCCTTCACTAAAATTTGAAGGTATGGAATAAGCAGCTCTTTGCATCTGAGATATTAACTGGTACTTTTCTGAGGCTGGAAAAGAGTCTGTGATTCTATAAATATCAAGACAAAGATCGTGACTTAATCTCCAAACATCATATTTTTTAAAGTCTCTCATTCTTGAAAGCGTTAGGCTATAGGCTTACAGCTTAAAGCGTACAGCTAGATTCTTAAAAATACCCCTGCTTCTTCCTGTCTTCCATAGCGGTTTCACTTCGTTTATCATCAGAGCGGTCGCCGCGTTCGGTTTTACGCATAGCTGAGACTTCGAGCACAATTTTTTCCAGGGTATCAGCTTCCGATTCTATCCCGCCGGTAATGGTGATGTCACCCAGAGTCCTGAAACGTATTTTCTTAGTGAGCACTTCTTCGCCTTCTTCCAGCTTTAAATATTCTGAATTAGGGATCCAGGAATTACTCCTGAACACCACTTCCCGATCGTGTGCAAAGTACAGGGAAGGAATGCTGATATTCTCCCTTTTTATATAGTTCCACACATCCATTTCGGTCCAGTTACTAATTGGAAAAGCCCTGAAATGTTCTCCTTCAAAATGCTTCCCGTTAAGAAGATTCCATAACTCCGGACGCTGGTTTTTAGGATCCCATTGACCAAAATCATCCCTATGGGATAAAAAACGTTCCTTTGCGCGGGCCTTTTCTTCATCCCTGCGACCTCCGCCAATAGCACAATCTACCTTATTCTCCTCAATAGTATCCAGAAGGGTAATGATCTGTAATGAATTTCTTGTCGCACTCTTTCCTCTTTCTTCGGCTACCCTTCCTTTGTCAATAGACTCCTGAACCGAGCCTACTATAAGTTTTACACTCAGCTTTTCAACCAGGTCATCCCGGAATTGTATGGTTTCAGGAAAATTATGACCGGTGTCTACGTGCATCAGAGCAAATGGTATTTTAGCGGGGCAAAAAGCCTTTTTGGCCAAATGCGTCACCAGGATTGAATCTTTCCCGCCGGAAAAGAGTATCACCGGGTTTTCAAATTGCGCCCAGACTTCCCTTAAAATGTAAATGGCTTCTGATTCCAGCTCATCCAGATAATTCAAATAATATTTACTCATCTCCTCAGGCTTTTATTTCCAGTTTTTTATTCAGGTGCAAAATTATCCTTTTTAATGCTTCCTCCAAACTTTCCTCTTCGGTTTTAATTTCCATGTCAGGATTCACCGGATTTTCGTAAGGAGCATCTATTCCTGTAAAATTCCTTATTTCTCCGGCCCGGGCTTTTTTATACAGTCCTTTTACATCTCTACGTTCGCATTCTTCCAGCGAGGTATTTACAAAAACCTCCACAAAATTTTTAGTTCCAATAATATTCTTTACATATTCGCGGTCTTTTTCAAGTGGAGAAATAAAAGAAGCCACTACTACAGTTCCCGATTCCACGAATAATTTCGAAACTTCGCCAATTCTTCTCAAGTTTTCTTTACGATCTTCTTCAGTAAAATTTAATCCATGATTAAGACCTCTCCTTATATTATCTCCATCCAGGGAGAAGGCTCGTACTTCGTTATCGAATAATTTTTTTTCTTCCAAATTTGCTAAAGTTGATTTCCCCGAACCAGATAAACCCGTAAACCACACCACAAAGGAATTATGGCCATTCATAACATTTCTTTCTTCTTTACTTATATGAAATTTATGCGGAACTATATTGTTCATTCTTATTATTTTTAGTCATTTATCTTAACACTTCATTACAGCGTCACTCCATCACAACATCACTACTTCCCTTCTTCACTTCGCCTTTTATTAAGTCCGAAATCATACCTGTACCATGCCCTTTCGTGAAAATAATACAACACCATTTTCGTTACTACTTCGGCCATACCCACCTTCAGACCTATCATTGGATTACCTGAAATAAGCCAGGCCAGGATCATAGTATCTATAGTCCCTACTATTCTCCAGGTAAGGGTTTTGGAAATATGTCTTTTCCTGCTATCGCCATATTCGGTCACTCCTGCTTTTATATTGAACCAAACACGCTCATGAAGATAGTACAGTAACATTTTAGTAATAACTTCAGCAAATCCAATCTTTAAGCCTGTATAAGGATTACCAGATATTAACCAGGACAATAAAATAGTATCTATAGTACCAATTATTCTCCAGGTAATGGTCTTGGCAATATGTCTTTTATAGATTTTAGCCAAGGTTTAAGACCAAATAACTATTCAAAATACTCTTTCTCCTGCATTTCATCCTTTCACTATTCAAATTAGTGAATTGAACTAAATTTTCCATTTTTTATTATGACGGACAATTCTACATGGATTTCCATAGGCAATCACTCCTGATGGAATATTTTTAGTCACTACACTACCTGCACCTATAAATGTATTATCTCCAATAGAAATCCCATCCAATATGGTAACGCCTGATCCCAGTATTACTCCTTTTCCTATAGTAACGTTACCTGATATGGTCACTCCAGGATTAATATCAACAAAATCTTTAATAGAGCAATGATGTCCCACCAAAGCCCCTCTCTTTATAGTTACTCCAAATCCGATTGTGGTTTGACTACTTATTACAACCTTTTGTTCCAGAAAACCGCCCATGGCTATAGAAGATGATCTTGCTACATAAGCCGATTTGTGTATGATATTGGTAAAAAGCGATTTTTTTATATTACAATTTTCTATGAAATATTTGGATATTTTGTATTTATTTTTAGGGCCCGAGGTACCAAAAACCACCGGGATAGTAGGGTCTGGGGATTTCCCAACACCATATATAGTATAGGGAAATTCCATGACTGCCATTTTAGGTTTTTCTTTCACCTCTATGTTTAAAAAAATATCGATATGTTCTGCAAGTTGGTTATCCCTGAGTATGTCAAATATAACGCAAACTCCATCCGTAGAGAGACCCAGAAGCTGAATTTTTTTAACCATTCCCCTTTCTATTATAAAAACCTAAGGCTCCAAATTCCCTGGAACTCTTAAATTCCTTCTGATTAATTTTAATTAATTCATGAATTCTATTTATTAAAGCAATGTTTGAAGCATGTAGGGCTTTTTCCTGATCCCACCATATATTATCTTCAATACCTACCCGTACATTCAGGCCCATAGCGATCGCAGTGGAATTTACCGTTAACTGATTTTTTCCCAATCCTGCTAAAGCTACAAAATGATCCTGGGGTATTTCATTTAAGGCTGTTCCTATTTGTGGTAAGGATGCCTGAAAACCAGCAATATTACCGAATATGAGATTCCAGTAAAAAGGGCCTTCGATATAGCCCTTCCTGATTAAGTACTTTCCATAATTAATCATACCCAGGTCAAAACACTCTAATTCCGGAACTACACCATAATCGTTCATTTTCTGAACCAATTTAATAATCATTTCTGGTTCATTAATTGACGCCTGTCGAAGGAAATTCAATGAGGAAAGGGTTAAAGAACACATGTCTGGTTTCAATTCGATGACCGCAGAACGTTTTTCAAATTCAGAAAAAATTCTTCCAGATGTACTCCCGCAAATAATTAAATCAGGGCAGTATTTTCTCATTCCAGTAAAGATCTTTTCATAAATTTCAGGCTTCCATGTAGGTTTTCCATCTTCTTCTCTTGCATGAATATGAGCAATAGTAATTCCTGCTTCGTAGGCTTCATGAACTTGTTCAATAATTTCATCTGGAGTAACAGGCACATGAGGTGTCTTGTCTTTAGTTGGAATCATTCCAGTAGGACAAAAATTGATTACAATTTTGTTCATAAATATCGTGTTTCCTTTATTAATAGACCAAAGATTTCGCTATAAGTCATATAACTAGTGAGTCTTTTCTTTATATAGTTTAAGTGAAATATCTGACGAATTACCTTAATTAAAATTTATCTTATTTCAGGTTTGATACCAGGAAATAATTGTTCAGCAAATTCTTCCTGTTATACTTCATTTCTTCCCCGGTTTTTTTATCTATTACCTGCAGGCCAACGGCTTTACAGATGGCCTGTCCGGCAGCAGTATCCCATTCCATGGTAGGAGCAAAGCGTGGATAAACATCAGCTAAACCTTCAGCTACCAAACAGAATTTTAATGAACTCCCCCTGGAAACAATTTCAACTTCCTTTTCAAATTCCTCTTTTATAGATTCAATATAATCAAGGGTACCCTCATTCATATGAGACCTACTCCCCACCACCC
>JAGXII010000127.1 GCA_024635735.1 Christiangramia sp.
ATCGAGAATCACCTCTTCCCCGGTCTCAATATCGGCGGCTGTACAGAAAAAAGGAATAGGTAAATTATCAAAGTCCTCCACGTCGCTTACATGCATGGTGAGTCGGGACATTAAATTATAAATATTCTGTCCCTTAGACAGGCCTGTGGGAAAACTAACTTTGAAATCGTCAAACGGAAGGGTTAGCGCGTATTTTTCAGTATCTTCTTTTTCATAAAAAGTTTTCGCGCTACGCGGCAGGTCATCCTGGATTAATATATTGAAATTGGTAGCGTGAAAAATAGAATCCAGTTCATCTGCAGAATATCCCGCAGCGTACAATCCGCCAGTAATGGCTCCCATACTGCTACCTCCAATATAATCTATTTTAACACCGGCTTCTTCAAGTACTTTTAATGCTCCAATATGAGCCAGGCCCTTTGCTCCTCCTCCACTTAAAACAAGCCCTACTTTAGGAACATCCCTTTCCTGGCAATATCCCATAACAGAAAAAATAAATAGTAACAGGGATAAGAATTTCCGCATTTAACCTGTGTGATAATGATTATAAATTATACTGGCCCTCGATGAACCGACTACTTCTGCAATATCTTTTTGAGACGCTTCCTTGATACGCTTTAAGGATCTAAAATGCTTTAATAATTCAACAACGGTCTTTTCGCCAATTCCGGGAATCTCTTCCAGCTCTGTATTAAGCGCAGTTTTACTTCTTTTATTGCGGTGAAAAGTAATTCCAAACCTATGAGCTTCATTTCTTAATTGCTGTATGATTTTTAACGTCTCACTTTTCTTATCTAAATAAAGCGGAATTGGATCTTCCGGGTAAAAAATCTCTTCCAGCCTCTTGGCTATTCCAATTATCGCAATCTTCCCTCTCAGTCCAAGTGTCTCCAATGCCTTTACACCACTGGAAAGTTGCCCTTTTCCACCATCAACAATAATGAGCTGCGGCAATTCTCCCCCTTCATTTAAAATTCTACGGTATCTCCTAAAAACCACTTCTTCCATCGAAGCAAAATCATTAGGACCTTCCACCGTTTTGATATTAAATTTACGATAATCTTTCTTACTGGGTTTTCCATTTTTAAAAACAACACAGGCCGCCACTGGATTGCTCCCCTGAATATTAGAATTATCAAAACATTCTATATGTCGGGGTTCCTTGCTAAGCCTCAAATCTTCCTTCATCTGGGCCATTACGCGGTTCACGTGACGGTCAGGATCTACTATCTTCATTTGCTTGAAACGTTCCTGCCTGTAATACTTTGCGTTCCGCTCAGATAATTCTACTATCTTCTTTTTATCTCCTAATTTGGGAATGGTGATTTTGGGACCTTCCCCCACATCTACTTTAAAAGGAACATAGATCTCTTTTGAATTTGAATTAAATCTTTGCCTGATCTCAATAATAGCCAGCTCCAGTAACTCACGGTCACTTTCATCAAGCTTCTTTTTCATTTCAATAGTATGTGAACGTATAATCGCCCCGTGGGATAATTGAAGAAAATTTACATAGCCATAGCCTTCATCAGTCACAATAGAAAAAACATCCACATTATTAATCTTCGGATTTACTACCGTAGATTTCGACTGGTAATTTTCAAGCACATCAATTTTATTCTTTATTCGCTGGGCGTCTTCAAACTCCATATTCTCAGCATGCTGTTTCATTTGATTCCGAAACCGCTGCAATGAATCCTTAAAATTCCCCTTTACGATCTGGCGTATCGCTTCAATATTCCTGTTGTATTCTTCCTCAGCCTGAAATCCCTCACAGGGACCTTCACAATTTCCAAGATGATATTCAAGACACACCTTATATTTGCCATTTCTAATCTTATCTTCCGCCAGGTCATAATTACAGGTGCGCAATTTGTAGAGCCCTTTTATCAAATCCAGCAAGGTGTTCACCGTTTTAAAGCTTGTGTAAGGCCCATAATATTCACTCCCGTCCTTAATAAGCCTTCTCGTAGGAAAAACTCTTGGAAATCTTTCATTCTTAATACATATCCAGGGATAGGTCTTATCATCTTTCAGCATCACATTAAAGCGAGGCTGAAGTTTTTTAATAAGATTGTTTTCTAAAAGAAGGGCATCGGTTTCTGATGCCACCACAATATGTCTTATCTCATGAATCTTCTTTACCATCACCCCAATGCGATGGCTATCATGTCTTTTAGTGAAATAAGAAGTTACACGTTTTTTAAGATTCTTCGCTTTACCAACATAGAGTATCTTGCCATTCTTGTCGAAATACTGATAAACCCCCGGGCTGTTGGGCAAAGTTTGTAACTGAACTTCCAGAGCAGGCTTTTCCATTACCTCAAATTTAAAACATAAATAAGAGCCTGATAAACTTTTTTGGATCGAGTAGTAAAAAAATAAGAAAGCAGACTATCACTTTTATTTTTTCCCTAATCTTTGCTTTACTTTGCACAGACTAATTTTTTTAGCTTTTTAGTATATTGCAGTATGGAGAAGATCGTGATTGGCAGGTTTGATAAGGCAGATTTTCCTGCCCTTGACCTTAAAGACATTGCCGTGAAAATCGATACCGGGGCCTACACTTCCTCTATCCATTGTGAAAATATTACCGAAATAGACCATGAGATCCACTGCACCTTTTTTGATGATGAACACCCATTATATAACGGAAGGGCCTTTGTTTTTAAAGATTATGACATTGTATTTGTAAGAAGTAGTAATGGAATAATTCAAAAGCGATACCAGGTACAATCTAAAATTAAGTTATTCGGAAAGGTCTTTAAGATCTCTTTATCGCTGTCTGACAGGCAGGAAATGAGATATCCGGTTTTACTGGGCCGCAAGTTTTTAACTAAAAGATTTATCGTGGACACCGAGCTTATTGATGTGTCCTACAATATGAAACTAAATGAAGATAAGAATTCTATCAAGAAATAACCGACTTTACTCAACCAGGAGACTAGTAGAGGCGGCCAAGAAAAGAAACCATGAAGTAGAGGTGATAGATCCTATAAAATGTGATCTGATAATTGAAAAAAAGAAGCCTACCATATATTATAAAAATCACTTTCTGGAAGATACCGATGCGGTGATTCCAAGAATTGGCGCTACCATAACTTTTTATGGAACCGCGGTGGTGAGACAATTTGAAATGATGGGGACATTTACCACTACAGAATCACAGGCGCTGGTTAGAAGTCGTGACAAACTTAGAAGCCTTCAAATTTTATCCAGAGCAAGACTGGGACTCCCAAAAACCGTTTTTACTAACTATTCAAAAGATGTTTCAGAAATTCTTGAACATGTTGGTGGCGCACCGGTAATCATAAAATTACTGGAAGGAACACAGGGACTTGGAGTTGTTCTGGCAGAAACCCAGAATGCAGCAGAATCTGTAATTGAAGCTTTTAATGGTTTGCAGGCAAGAGTGATCGTCCAGGAATTTATTAAAGAAGCCGGAGGAGCAGATATTCGGGCTTTTGTGGTTGACGGCCAAGTTGTAGGAGCCATGAAAAGACAGGGTAAGGAAGGAGAATTTAGATCTAACCTACACAGGGGAGGATCGGCCTCTGTAATTCAGCTTACAGATGAAGAAGAGAATGCGGCGATTAAAGCAGCTAAAGCAATGGCTCTGGGAGTAGCAGGTGTAGATATGCTACAAAGTAGTCGCGGACCATTAATTCTTGAGGTTAACAGTTCTCCGGGACTGGAAGGAATTGAAGCGGCCACAGGAAAAGATATCGCCAAGACAATAATAAGATATATTGAACGAAACGTTTAATTTATGCCTCGTATAGACAAGAACAATGTTCTTGAAATTTTAGGAGAAAAGGTTGGGCCGGGAAATGGAGCGACCATAAACTTCAACATGGCTAAACTTTATACTGGTACTTCGGTTGAAGTCCCGGTGATCATTGAGCGTTCCAAAAAACCAGGACCGGTGGTACTGCTTACCGCAGGTATTCATGGAGATGAAATAAACGGTGTGGAAATCGTTAGGCAGATTATTTCCAAAGGAATTAATAAACCCAGAATAGGCAGTGTAATTTGTATTCCAATTGTCAATATTTTTGGCTTTCTTAATATGGCCAGAGAATTTCCTGATGGTAGAGACCTTAATAGGGTATTTCCGGGAACAAAACACGGTTCTCTGGCAAGTAGATTTGCTTTTCAGTTTGTAAAAAAAATACTTCCAATAGCAGATTTTTGTCTTGATTTTCATACTGGTGGAGCAGCGAGATTCAATGCCCCCCAAATAAGGGTGAAAAAAGGTGACGAGCAAAGTCTTAAATACGCGAGGATATTTAACGCGCCTTTTACCATGCATTCTAAAACCATTACGAAATCCTATCGTGAGACCTGTGCAAAATTGGGTATTCCGGTACTTCTTTTTGAAGGCGGAAAATCCCTGGACAGCAATAAGGATGTCGCGAAGCATGGTGTTGATGGAGCGATGCGTATTCTTAGCCATCTTGAAATGCTGAACCCGAAATTTGAATATCCCGATGTACAAAAAGAGACCGTGGTTGTTGAAAGCAGTTCGTGGTTACGAGCTAAATACAGTGGATTACTTCATGTAAAAATACCCTGTGGCCAGCACGTTGAAAAAGGAGAATATATTGCAACTATTACAGATCCCTATGGAAAGTTCAGGCATAAAATTAAATCCACGAATGAAGGTTACGTAATCAACGTTAATGAATCCCCCATTGTTTATCAGGGCGATGCCATCTTTCATATTTCTATGCAGCCAAAAATTGGAGAAGAATGAAGAAGAGCGAGCTCAGGAAAAAATACAAGGAGCTGAGAATTGGTCTTAGCAATGAGGATATTGAAAAAATGAGCCTCGAGATTGCCAACAAAGCACTGGAATTACCGGTTTGGGATCATGATTTTTATCATATATTTCTAAGTATCGCTGAACAAAAAGAGGTAGATACCGAATATCTTCTTCATATTTTGCAGGGAAAAGATAAACATGTGGTTATCCCGAGAGCCGATACGAAAACAGGAAATTTAATCCATTACTTACTTACAGATCAAACCCTAATAAAAAAGAACCGATGGAATATTCCTGAGCCTCAGGAAGGAATTGAGATCTCAAGTAAAAAACTGGATGTGGTATTTATTCCGTTACTTGCATATGATCAAAATGGCCATAGAATTGGCTACGGAAAAGGCTTTTATGACCGGTTTTTAGCTGGCTGCCGTCCCGATATAGTGAAAATAGGCCTGTCATTTTTTGAGCCTGTAAAGGAGATAAATGATATATTTACGAGTGATGTTCCTCTAAACTATTGTGTTACACCGGAAAAAATTTATGAATTCGATACTTAAATAATTTTTGTTTGATGCCGTTATTCCATTATTTTTAACATGACAAATCACTTTGATGCTCAGCGACCTACAGTTAAATAGCATTCTGGAAGATTTTGATATCGCCTACTGGAAAATAAATTTGTTTTCGAAGGAGATTTCATGGTCTGAGCACTTCAACTCACTTGTTGGAAAGCCGGAGATACGCGAAGACCGTTTCGAATTTTTTATAAATCATATTCTTCATGCCGATTACAGGTATGACTTCAGAATTCATTTTGAAGAGCTCATAAAAAAGAATGAAGCCTTTAGTTTCGAAATTAAATTAAAACTTGGCAACGGCAAATACCGCTGGTTTGAATGCAAAAACCTTAAAAGTAAAGGTCAGAGTTTTCGGGAAACCGCTGTTTTGTTATTTGTAAATATTCATCAGAGTAAGCGCGACCAGTATACCATAGAAGAAAATTTCTTCTATTATCGCGAAACTGCTGAAATGACTTCTACCGGCGGATGGTATGTGGATACCGTAAACAAGCATATTTACTGGGACGATGTTTCGAAAAAAATTCTGGATTGTCCGAGGGATTTCCAACCTGCCTATGATGACCGCATGAATTTTTATGCCAAGGAGCATCATACCAGAATGCTGCATGCCTTTGATAAATGCGAGAATTACGGAATTCCATTTAAGCTTGAACTAAAAATGATTTCTTTCCAGACTAAGGAATTCTGGGTTAGACTCACGGGAAAACCAGTTTATAATGAAGATCAGGAAGTGATTGGGATTCGCGGGGTCCTCCAGAATATAGATGAGAATAAGAGCAATGAGCTCAACCTTCAGAATTCACTGGATATTATTGCCACCCAAAATTCAAGACTGTTCAATTTTGCCCATATTGTTTCTCATCATTTGAGGTCACATAGTAGTAATCTTAGTTTGATAGTAGAACTACTTAGAGAAGCTAAAACCGACAGGGATAAACTGGATCTTCTGGCAAATGTGGAAGATGTTTCGGGGAACCTTGATACAGCAATTTCCAAGTTAAATGATATCGTAAGTATACAGACTTCTTTGAGAAAAGAAAGAGTCTGGATTAAGTTTGAAGAAGCTTTAGAGGTAGTTCTTGCATCAATTTCTTCATTGATTAATCGAGAAAATGCAAAAATCGTCGCTGAATTTAACGATTTGAAAGAAATTCGCTATATCCCTGAATATCTTGAAAGTATTTTACTAAATTTAATCACGAATGCCATTCGGTATAAGCAACCTGGACGTAAACCGGTGATCTTTATACAAACTTATGTTGAGAACGATAAAGAGTATCTCGAGGTAAGTGATAATGGAAAGGAATAGACCTTGAAGAATACGGCGATAAAATGTTTGGAATGTATAGAACATTTAATCAACAAAATCCCGAGGCTAAAGGAATTGGTTTATTTATAACTAAAAATCAGGTAGAAGCCCTTGGGGGGACAATATCTGTAAGTAGTACCCTGGATATAGGGACAACATTTAAAATTAAATTCTAGATCTATTTACAATGGGGCAAAAAGTAGAACTAGCGTGTATCATTGATGATGATAAGATATACGTGAATCTGGTGAAGAAAATTATTGAGATCAAAAAGCTTTCAGAGAACCTGCTTGTCTATAAAAACGGGAAGGAAGCTTTGGATTATTTTAAGGGGATTATGGAAAATGCCACCGATGAGGACAAACTTCCTGATATTATTTTCCTGGATCTTAATATGCCGGTCATGGATGGCTGGGAATTTCTTAATGAATTCATCAAGATCAAAAACAACCTGAACAAGAAAATCACCTTATATGTGGTGAGTTCTTCCATAGATCCACGTGATCTTGAAAGGGCAAGATCCTTTAATCTTGTAACAGATTATCTTATAAAGCCTATAGAGCTTAAAAAATTCGAGAAAATTTTCGAGAAAACCGCTGCTTAAGCCTCCTTATCTTCAGGATGCTTTGGAAAAGCCTTTTTATTAAATAGTAAAAGTATAGCCACTCCAACACTTATCGCGGAATCGGCTATATTGAAAACGGGTTCAAAAAATGTAAAATACTTTCCACCCCAGAAAGGAATCCAAGCCGGTAAATAACCCTTCCAGATAGGAAAATAAAGCATGTCTACCACCTTTCCGTGGAATAGAGAACTATATCCGCCTGCTTCAGGTAAAAAGCTCGCTACATGCCCGTAGCTGTCATCGAAGATAATTCCATAAAAAACAGAATCTATAATATTTCCAAAAGCACCGGCAAAAATAAGTGCAATAGAAACGATTAAAATCCTGGACCCATTCTTTTTAACTGAATCCCACAACCAATAACCTATTCCTACAATTGCGGCCAGTCTAAAAAGAGTTAATAAAAGTTTCCCATATTCACCAGGAATCTTTGTCCCCCATGCCATTCCTTCATTCTCCACAAATAAAATCCTGAACCAGTCAAATACTTCTACTTCTTCTCCTAAAGCAAAATGGGTTTTTATGTAAATTTTGGAAATCTGATCGATTAAAAGAATCAGGATAATGACGATTCCAGCTTTTTTGAGAGACATTTATCTAGTTTAATTGAAAACGGGTCAAAAATACTAATATTATTTAGTTTTTCGCACCATAATATCCCCATCTATAGTGGTGAGCCTTATAGGCTGCCTTCCGGTTAGAAATTCAGGCTTTGTAACTTTACCATGTCTGGATTCGGCATTGATGATACCGCCGAAAGTTTCCACCAGAATATCCCCTTTGAATGTATTGATAACAGCCGAACCGGAAAAATTCAACAACTGGCAGTAACCCTGCTGCAAACCGGCATATACCGATTTATAATTTCCATTAGCCACCAGGGAAGCGATATTGGAATTGATTACCACTTCCATATTCTCAGGGATTTCGAGTTCAATTTCCAGTGAAAATACTTTGTGAGCGCTAAGCTTATCATATCCACCAGTAAGAATTTCAGGATATTCAGTGCTTAAAAGAAGTTGCCCGTTCCTAACTTCCGATTTTAGAATAATGTCATTATAATACTCACCTTCAGAGTGTGTAGCAATACTAATTTCTGAAGTCTCCACTGAATGAATAGTAATAAGGTAAACCTCATCGGAATCGATCTTAATTTCACCAATCTCATCGGCCAGTATAATCTCTTTGGTATCCCTCTGTGCAGAAACAATACCGGAAAAAAGAAATATTACAATTACAATATATCTACTGTACTTCATCTTCAACTTTCTATCAACTAAAACGCCCCTCCATGATTCTGGAAGGGCGCTCAATATATAAATTATTCAACTTATTATCGCTGCAAATTCTTAGCTTCTATGCTTAGAGTCGCGTGAGGCACTAATAAAAGTCTTTCTTTGGCGATCAATTTTCCCGTCACACGGCAAATTCCATAAGTTTTATTTTCTATGCGCATAAGGGCATTCTTTAAGTCCCGAATAAATTTCTCCTGGCGAATGGCAAGCTGGGAATTGGCCTCCTTACTCATCGTTTCGCTTCCTTCCTCAAATGCCTTAAATGTGGGCGAAGTATCATCGGTACCATTATTCCCATCATTCTTGTAGGCATTTTGATAAATCTCTAATTGCTCCTGAGCTTTCTCTATTTTCTTTTTGATCAGAGCCTTAAACTCTGCCAGATCAGCATCACTGTAACGTTCTTTTACTTCTGTAGACATGGCTTAATGTTTTTTAATAAACAACTTAGTGGTAATATCGTCAAACTCAATCTCGGCACCTTCTTTTACCACCTCTGCAAATTCGAGAGTTGCAGTTAGCGTTTCGTTCTTAATATAGGTTATATTTTCGTTCACGGCATCCTCGACAATACCATCTTTTTGTAGGGTCACATCAATAGTATCGGTTACCTCATAACCAGAATCCTTTCTTAAATTCTGAATTCTGTTAATCAATTCCCTTGCTACTCCTTCTTTTTTGAGCTCAGCGCTTATGCTAACGTCCAGAGCTACTGTTAAATTGCCACTGCTGGCAACTAACCATCCTTCAATATCCTGAGAAGTGATCTCCACTTCTTCAGACGACAAATTAACTAAATTTCCGTTAATTTCTATCTCAATATTGCCTTCTCGTTCAATAGTGGCAATTTCTTCAGCACCAAATTCGTTTATCTTGCTGGATATCAACTTCATATCCTTACCGAATCTCGGACCAAGAACTCTAAAATTTGGTTTAATTTGTTTAACCAGTAGTCCTGAAGCATCATCGATAAGTTCCAGACTCTTAACGTTAACCTCAGATTTTATAAGATCCTCTACTGCGAGAATCTCATTCTTCTGTTCTTCGTCAAGCACCGGAATCATTACTCTTTGCAAAGGTTGACGCACTTTGATCATTTCCTTTTTACGAAGTGAAAGCACTAAAGAACAGATCGTTTGAGCCTTCTCCATCTTGTGTTCCAGTGATTTATCAACAAATTTTCGTGTATAAACCGGGAAATCAGCAGTGTGCACAGATTCTGATAAATCCTTACCTGTTGCTGCATTTAGATCCCTGAAAAGTCTGTCCATAAAAAATGGTGCAACCGGAGCTCCAAGCTTAGCTACGGTTTCCAGGCAGGAATATAAGGTTTGATATGCTGAAATTTTATCTTTTTCGTAGTCGCCTTTCCAGAATCTTCTTCGGCTTAAGCGAACATACCAGTTGCTCAGATTCTCCTGAACAAATTCTGAAATCGCTCTGGTCGCTTTTGTAGGCTCATAATCTGCATAGAACTTATCCACTTTATCTACAAGCGTATGAAGTTCAGAAAGTATCCAGCGATCTATCTCAGGCCGCTCATTAAGAGGTATATCCTCTTCAGAATAGGTAAACTCATCAATATTGGCGTATAGCGTAAAAAACGAATAGGTATTATAAAGTGTTCCAAAAAATTTACGCTGCACCTCTCCTATTCCTTCAATATCAAATTTGAGGTTATCCCATGGGTTTGCATTGGCAATCATATACCAGCGAGTGGCATCTGGCCCATAAACTGAAATAGTTTCAAATGGATCTGCCGCATTGCCAAGACGTTTAGACATTTTCTGTCCATTCTTGTCCAGCACAAGACCGTTTGAAACCACATTTTTATAAGCAACGTCATCAAAGATCATCGTTGCAATAGCATGAAGTGTATAAAACCAGCCACGGGTTTGATCTACACCTTCCGCAATAAAATCGGCTTTACGCCATTTATTTTCTACTTTCTCTTTATTTTCAAAAGGATAATGCCATTGTGAATAAGGCATAGAGCCAGAATCGAACCAGACATCTATAAGATCGGCTTCCCGCTTCATTGGTTTTCCCGAATCGGAAACCAGCGTGATCTCATCCACCACATTTTTATGAAGGTCTACTTTATCATAGTTCTCATCGCTCATAACTGAAGGATCAAAACCTTCAAAAATATCTTTATCCATGAAACCGGCCGTTACAGCTTTGTTCATTTCTTCTTTTAACTCAGCGATGGAACCGATGATCTTTGTCTCTTTCCTGTCCTCAGTTCTCCAGATAGGCAAAGGAATTCCCCAGTAACGGCTACGACTAAGGTTCCAGTCATTTGCATTGGCAAGCCAGTTTCCAAATCGCCCTTCACCGGTAGACTTAGGTTTCCAGTTAATTCCCTGGTTAAGTTCGTACATTCTATCCTTGAATTCGGTTACTTTAATGAACCATGAATCCAATGGATAATACAATATAGGTTTATCTGTTCTCCAGCAGTTAGGATAGCTGTGAACATATTTTTCAACTTTAAAAGCCCTGTTTTCCTTCTTCAGCTTGATAGCGATTTCTACATCTACAGATTTTTCCGGAGCCTCTCCATCATCGTAATATTCATTCTTTACATACTTACCGGCATATTCACCCATTTCAGGTCTGAATTTACCCTGTAAGTCAACCAAAGGCACCAGATTATCATTTTCATCTTTCACCAGTAAAGCTGGCACCTCAGGAGTAGCCTGTTTAGCAACCATCGCATCATCTGCACCAAATGTTGGTGAAGTATGTACAATCCCGGTACCGTCTTCTATAGTCACAAAATCTCCCGCGATTACACGGAAAGCATTTTCAGGATGCTCATAAGGCTGTGCAAATGGCAATAACTGCTCATACTTTATCTCCACAAGATCTTTTCCTTTGAAAGAAACCCCGATTAAGTATGGTATCTTTTTATCTTCTTTTGAATAGGAATTAAGATCTTCCTCAGATTCTGCTTTTCTAAATTTCTTATCGAATTGCTTTTCTGCCAGATCTTTGGCCACCACTATCGTGATTGGTTCAAAAGTGTACTGGTTAAAGGTTTTAACCGTAACATAATCGATCTTAAGCCCAACCGTAAGCGCTGTATTGGAAGGTAAAGTCCACGGAGTTGTGGTCCATGCGATGAAATATGCTCCCTCCAAACCTTCCTTAATAGGCGAGGCCGAAGTATCAGTAATTTTAAACATGGCAGTAACCGTAGTATCTGTCACATCCTGATAGGTGCCGGGCTGGTTAAGCTCATGAGAACTAAGCCCTGTTCCCGCTTTTGGTGAATAAGGCTGAATAGTGTAGCCTTTATAGATAAGATCTTTCTTATAAATTTCGGAAAGCAGCCACCATACCGTTTCCATGTATTTGGATTTATAAGTGATATAAGGATCGCTCATATCCACCCAATAACCCATCTTCTTA
>JAGXII010000128.1 GCA_024635735.1 Christiangramia sp.
ATGTGTTGCTTCAAGAATGATATGGTTCTTCAAATAATTCCCCGAGATCAAAAAAAAGCAGAAGATTATAGTTTACTATTCAACATTATCTATTGGAATATCTAATATCGTTTTCAAAGACGCTTCTGGTGAAACCAGAATATTTTCTACCTGCATTTCCAAAGAAATTTCTTCAGGATAATCCCACACAGGACCAAGCATTACTGTGGTTATGTCATTTGCTTTTAATACTGTTTTACCTAAAGGCAGGTTTTGAATTAAAAACTTCGATTTTAATTTAACCTCATAATCAAGATCGGTTTTATTAGAAATTTTAAGTTTTATTACCGGCATATTTTTAAATTCTTGACCTATTGCCTCAATAAAAACTGCGTTCTTAAAAAAGGGTTCTGCTTCCTTTTGCCTTCCAATTAAATAATTTTCGAAGTATAACATGGTTCTCTTATCCAGTATCGCATCTTCAATAGCTTCCACTGACTTATTTTTAGCAAACACTAAAGTGATGGGACGATGCGAACCTTTATAGCCGGAGGCTATCTCATGATGAGCATCAGAATTTGCAAACATGGTGAGCTTATACTTTTCAGCAATTTTATGAGCTTCAATATTATATCTGGTAGAATTCACCACCTCAACTCCCCCTAAAATACCCTTCTGTAGGAGCTCTTTATGGAAATCTGTAAACAAATCTTTATCCTTGCTTTTATCCCAGTCGTATTGCTTGTAATAATTTGGATGATTATAAAATACAAAACCTCCCTGACGCTTTACTTCGAGAAAAGGCGCCATTAACTCTTCTTTTGTTATGTTATCTTTCATCACAAAATGTTTTTGACTCTGTTTCATATAATCGAATGGAATGGAATTTAAATTAGTAAGAAACAAAGCATTATTATGAAAAGGAGGCACTCTTGGAGAAATTTCAGCTCCTTTTATCAATAAAATATCATTTTCATCAGCTATTTCCTTTGCAATTTCGAAGGCCCTTTCGCGATCACGTTTTACCTCGTCAGGATAGCCTTCATAATCTATATGCTCGGTAATTGAAATCACGTCCAGCCCGTCATGCTGAGCCTCTTTTACTCTGAAAGAAGGCCATACGTGACCATCTGAAAATACGGTATGTGAATGAAAATCACATTTCAGGGTGACGTATCCAGGAATATCTGTAAGCTTTATTTTGTCATTCCTTTTTTTAACTTCCTGTGCAGCGAGTTGCAACATAAAAACAAGGCAGAGAAGAAGCGGTAAGCGTTTTAAATTCATCCAGTATTATTTAATTTAAAAAGACCAGAACCACTGAGTTCCAGTATTCAATAATATCAATTGAAAAGCTAGGAGACTATAAAAGTTCTGTAAGATCCTGTAAAAATTTTCATTTTTAGAAAATTTTACTGTCTAAACTTCCTATTATGTTAATTATTTTCTGCGAAAAATAGAAAATTAAGGCGATTCTACTCTTCTTTTAAAAAATTTTATAGGATTTGATGATTTTTTGATAATCTAATTTTAAAATTTTTAGAATATTTGAGTTATGAAGAAATTACTCATAGTATTCATTCTAGGCATTTTCTTTTCGTGCCAGGATAAAAAGGATCAAAAAGTAAGTTCCACTTCCGAAGAAAAAAGAAAGCCAAATATAGTTTTATTTTATGTAGACGATCTTGGCTATGGAGATGTAGGCTGCTATGGTGCAACGGCTGTAAAAACGCCTAATATTGATAAACTGGCGGCAAACGGAATTAAATTTACTGATGCTCACAGTGCAGCTGCAACCTGTACCCCCTCCAGATATTCGCTTCTCACAGGGAATTATGCTTTTCGTAATGATGCCAAAATTTTACCAGGGGACGCTCCTTTGCTTATAGATACTTCAAAAATTACGATGCCTAAAATGCTGCAAAATGCAGGCTATGCCACCGCAGTAGTCGGGAAATGGCATTTAGGACTTGGAATTGGACAAGTTGACTGGAACCAAAAAATTACCCCGGGAGCCAACGAAGTGGGTTTCGATTATAGCTACCTAATCCCGGCTACCGGAGACCGGGTTCCAACTATTTTTGTAGAAAATGGTAAAGCTGTGAATCTTTCAACAGATGATCCTCTAACAATCAGTTATGACCATATTATTGGTAATCGCCCAACAGGGTTGCAACATCCAGAACTTTTAAAATATAAGGCCGACAGGCAACATAGCAAAACCATCGTAAACGGCATTAGCCGAATAGGTTATATGGCCGGAGGGAAAAGTGCCGAATGGGTAGACGAAGAAATCCCATTTGTATTAACCGACCAGGCAAAAGGCTTTATAAATCGTAATAAAGAAAATCCGTTCTTTCTATATTATTCATTTCATGACATTCATGTTCCCCGAGCACCAAATCAAAAATTTCAGGGAAAGACAGACTTGGGACCTCGGGGAGATGCCATAGTTCAAATGGATTATGTGGTAGGTGAGATCGTTAAACAGTTAGAACAATTATCACTTTTGGAGGAAACCATTATAATATTTACCAGCGATAACGGACCTATTCTAGATGATGGGTATTTTGATAAGGCTGAAGAATTAATAGGAGACCATAAACCCTCGGGGCCTTTTAGAGGAGCGAAATATAGCATTTATGAAGCCGGAACCCGCATGCCCACAATATTATCCTGGAAGGCTAATGTTGAACCTGCAGAATCTAAAGCATTATTAAATCAGGTTGACCTATATGCATCTATTGCTTCATTAGTAGATCAGGATATACCTGAATATATTATAGACAGTGAAAATCATTTAGATGCCTGGCTGGGAAAAACCCAAAAGGGTCGGGAAGAAATGATCGAGGAAGGTTTTACTCTTGCCTTACGCGATGGCCAATGGAAATATATCCAGCCGTTTACCACACAAAATAAACCTGCCTGGATGGCTAACAAAAATATTGAAAGCGGTCTAATGTCAAAAGCACAATTGTTTAATCTGGAGAATGATATTTCTGAAGAAAATAATCTCGCGGAAAATAATCCTGATTTGGTTGAGAAAATGGAAGAAAGCTTACAAATGTTAATTGACAAATCTCAAGACAAGTAAGTTATGATAGAGAGCGTACATAGAATAATCTTATTTTCTCTTATACTTTTTGCTTTAACTCCAATTCTGGCTCAAAAGACAAAGGATAAAAAAAGACCAAATATTTTATTTTGCATTGCTGATGATGCTTCTTTTCAGCATATGACGGCTTACGGATTTAATGTTCAGAAATGGGTTAATACTCCCGGTTTCGATCGTGTTGCAGAAAATGGAATTTTATTTAATAAAGCTTATACTCCCAATGCTAAATGTTCCCCCTCCCGATCATGCATATTAACCGGACGCAATCCCTGGCAGTTGGAAGAGGCTGCAAACCATAATCCTTTTTTCCCATTAAAATTCATAACTTTTATGGAAACCCTCGCCCAAAACGGCTATAGCACAGGCTACACCGGGAAAGGATGGGCTCCGGGTAATCCCGGGAAAATAAATGGTAAACGCAGATTATTAACAGGACCTGGCTATAATTCTGAAAAAGAAGAAGTGCTGGCAAAAGGAATTAGTAAGAATAATTATACCGCAAACTTCGAACTATTTCTTGATTCAACATCCACGGAAAAACCATTTTGCTTCTGGTATGGGGGCCGGGAACCTCATCGCGGATACGAATATGGTTCCGGCGTGAATAAAGCAAAAAAGAAAACTGCTGATATCGAGGAAGTTCCTCCATTCTGGCCAGATAATGAAACCGTGAGAAACGACATGCTTGACTATGCTGTTGAAGTAGAACATTTCGATTCCCATGTTGCGAAAATGATTACTTTACTTGAAGCACGAGGTCAATTAGATAATACCATAATTATTGTTACCTCAGATAATGGAATGCCTTTTCCACGTGTAAAAGGCAATGTGTACAACTACGATAATCACCTTCCGCTAGCTATAATGTGGAAAAACGGCATCAAATCTCCCGGAAGAGAAGTCGATGATTTTGTAAGTTTTATAGATTTCGCTCCTACATTTCTTGAAGTTGCCAAAGTTGATTCTTCTAGATTCATGGAACCAATTCAGGGAAAATCGCTAACGCAGTATTTTTACAATATTTATGAAAAATCGGGCGATAAGAATAGAAATTATGTGTTACTCGGCCGGGAAAGAGCAGATGTTGGCCGACCTGATGATAACGGATATCCGGTTCGTGCCATTTTAACCGATCAGTATTTTTATTCAAAAAATTATAAACCTGAAAGATGGCCCGCCGGAAATCCTGAAACCGGATATTTAGATGCGGATGGCGGCCCTACCAAAACTGAAATACTCAATCTGAATCGAATGGATGGCTATATAGAATACTGGCAACTCTCCTTCGGAAAAAGACCTCCTGAAGAATTGTATAAAATTAAAAGAGATTCCTATTCCGTAAATAATGTTGCAAAGGATTCCGAATTAGCCGAAATAAAGACGGCCTTGCTTACCAAAATGGAAAGCGAACTTACAAAACAGGGAGATCCCCGGATGTTCGGAAATGGAGATATATTTGACAATTATAAGTACGGTAATCCTCGTGTGCGTGATTTTTACAATAGATATATGAAAGGTGAAGATATTGCTACTCCCTGGGTGCGAAAATCAGATTATGAAAAGCTTGAATTAAAGAAAAAGCGAATAAAGGATTAATTAAATTTTTTGGAGAATGGAAAAAGAAATTCAAAAGCAAAATATTCAAAATGATAGGCATTTACTTACAAGGCGTGACTTTTTAAACATTTCAACAAAGGGAATAGGGCTCCTTACCGGAGCCGGGTTTTTAGGAACTTCTTTTTTAAGTGCTGCTGCTAATCACTCTCAAACTGCGAATCTATTAGACAAAGATTACCCATTTAAACTGGGAATAGCTTCGGGAGATCCGGAAGCAGATGGTTTTGTAATCTGGACCAGACTTGTAAAAAATGTGAAACTCGCCAATGGAGCTATTCCTGAAAGCCCTCAAGAAGTTAAATGGGAAATCGCTTCAGATAAATCGTTTTCGAATATAGTTCAGGAAGGGAATACTAAAACAGATCCTTTCTGGGCCCATTCTGTTCATATTGAAGTGCAGAATCTTGAGGCTAATAAGAATTACTATTATCGATTTAAAACCGGATCATTTTACAGCCCGGTGGGCCGGAGCAAAACAACGCCGGCCAATAC
>JAGXII010000129.1 GCA_024635735.1 Christiangramia sp.
AAATATGGCGATACACTGTTCAATTTGAACGAAGGTGAAACTTTTGGCCCATATGAAGAAAACGGATACTGGAAATTAAGCAAGCTGGTAGAAGCTAAACAAATTCCTGATTCCGTAAAAGCGAGTCATATTCTTGTGACTTACCAGGGATCTCAGTTAGGAGCTGGTGTTGCCCGTAGTAAAGAAGAAGCGAAGCAACTTGCTGATAGTATTGCAGGTGTGGTGAAAAAGGATAAAGCCAAATTTGCTGAAATGGCTTCTGAATATTCAGCAGATACTTCTAATAAAGAACAGGGAGGGGATCTTGGTTATTTCACTCCGGGAATGATGATTCCTGCTTTTGAAAACTATGTTTTTGAAAACTCTACAGGAGATGTGGGAGTGGTTGAGACTCCTCTTGGATATCATGTTATTTCTATAGATGATCAAACCGAAGCTGCAAGAGCTGTGAAAGTAGCAACTCTTGCCAGAGAAATAAACGCTTCTGAAAAAACGATGAATAATCTCTTTAATGAGGTTACTAAGTTTGAAATTTCTGCTGCTGAAGGTGATTTCAATGAAATTGCCAAAGAAGGTAACTATGAGGTTAAAACAGTAAAAGATGTAAAAGAGCTGGATGAAAATATTCCGGGTGCAGGGTCTCAGAGAAGAATCGTTCAATGGGCATTCCAGGACGACGCTGAAGTTGGTGATGTGAAGAGATTCGATACTACCAACGGTTATGTGGTAGCTCAACTTACTTCTAAACAGGATAAAGGTTTGATGAGTGTAGAGGAAGCCTCCTCCATTGTGACTCCAATTCTTAGAAAAGAAAAGAAAGCTGAACTTATCAAAAAGGATATCAAAGGAAATACATTAGAAGATATCGCAAGCAATATGGGCGTAGTCGTTCAGTCTGCAGATGCTGTGAACCTTGAAAGTCCTACACTTGCAGGTGCGGGAAGAGAGCCGGAAGTAGTGGGAGCTGTTTTTGCTTTAGACAAGGGAGAAATTAGTAAGCCTGTTGTTGGTGAAAATGGAGTGTATGTTGTAGAGATGGTGAGCAAATTTGAAGCTCCTAAAATGGACTCCTACAAATCATATGCTCAGCAGGAAAGTATGGCTCGCAGAGCAGAAGCTACTATGAGAGTATTTGAAGCTCTTAAGAAAAAGGCCGATATCGAAGATAATCGTTCAAGGTTCTACTAGAAAAGAACCAGTTCTATATAAATGAAAAACCTCACCAATTGGTGGGGTTTTTTTATAGGATTAAATCGCGGTAATAGAAGATGGTGTTATAACCTTTTTTTCTGAAGTATTCTTTTTCTTCTTCCTGCCCTGTGGCAAGAATGAAGTCTCCTCCCCAGCCGCCCAGACTTTTTACAAGGCCCGGAAAATCGGGAAACAATTCTAATTTAATCTTTGGGAGATTGATGGCTTTTGAGATGAGAGTCTCATGGGCATTAAGAAGCATTTTAAATTCCTCAAGATATTCTGAATGTATAATTTGTTCAGTAATCCCTGAAATCTTTTCGGTAAGCGCAGTAACGTCCTGTGATGACTGATTCCTGTAATGAGCAATAGCTTCACGGCTGTTCTGTTTTCTGTTTAAATAAACAAAGAATAAGCTATCCTGAAACGGAGGATTGAAATCTGAAATAAATGCCTGAGGGCCTTGTGGAGTGAGCTGGAAAGTAATTGGGTGTTCGTGGCGGGCGGCTGCGATGTCGAAGCCACTGCCTCCAAAACTTGCTTCAAGAAGTTTATAAGGGGGTACTTCCAGCCAGTTGGCCATATTGTTGATAAGAGTGGAAGAGGTTCCCAATCCCCAATGCCTGTTAAATTCCAGATGGGTTGTAACCTTAAAACCATCATTCTTAAGAAATTTTTCCGAATTCATATTAAAAGCAGCTTTCAGGATTTGCTGAAGCCTGTTGGCCGTATTGATCATTTCAGGATTGTTTTCCTGATTCTTACTAAGCACTGGTTGAAATTCGCCTTTATTAATGCGAAATTCTCCTTCAAACCAGGTGACCATATTATTGTCAAGACTTTTCCATTCTATTGTCTCTTCTTGCCCTTTTTCAACCTCAAGCGTCTGTCCTTTTCTACAGGGGAGTGCAAGCGCCTTCGCGCCATCCAGTACGGCATATTCTCCTGTAAGTAATATTTTTCCGTTGCTCTTGAATTTCTGCATTAAGATCTAAGTTTTTCTAGTTGTTCTAATACACTGCTATGAGTGATGGTATGGTGAACAAAGAATTCGGTAAGCTCTTCTTTTTCAGCTTCTGTAGCATTGTGTTGATTAAGGAGATTCATCAAATGCATTTTCATATGACCCTGTTGTATACCAGTCGTGATCAATGAACGCAAGGCCGCGAAATTCTGTGCGAGTCCCGCTACCGCGGTAATTTCCATAAGTTCACTGGCTGAAGGTTTTTGAAGAATATCCAGCGCAAGTTTTACAAGTGGATGAAGGCCTGTAAGTCCGCCCACGGTACCGAGAGCCAACGGAATTTCCATCCAGAACTTGAAAAGACCCTCTTCTATTTTATCATGTGTTAGACTGGTATATTTCCCATCTTTGGCGGCAAAGGCGTGAATTCCTGCCTCCACGGCACGAAAATCATTTCCTGTGGCCATGACCACAGCATCGATCCCGTTCATTATTCCTTTATTGTGGGTAACTGCACGATAGGGCTCTATTTCGGCTATTCTGACCGCCTGAATGAATTTTTCAGCAAATTCTTCCCCGCTCATGTTCGGGTCTTCACTTAATTCTGAAACAGGACAGGAAACTTCAGCCCGCACAAGGCATTCAGGAACATAGTTAGAGAGAATGCTCATGATCACATTTAGACCTTTTTCGGTATTGTTGAAGTCACTTCTTTTCTGGGCTTCTTCCTGTAATACTTCAGCAAATTTCTCGAGGCAGGAATTTATAAAATTGGCTCCCATAGAATCCCGGGTGTCGAAATTCACGAAAAGCTGGTAATAGTTTTTCAGCAGGGAGGTTTTATCGATAAGTTCGATATCAAGGATCCCACCCCCACGCTTTTCCATATTATGGGTAATTGGTTTTACCGCTTCGCGAAGTTTTGGTTCAATATCCTTAAAAAGATCTTTTAATTTCTCTTTTTTTCCGTTGAAGATAAAATGAACCTGTCCTATTTTCCGGTTATTTATCACGCTGGCTTTAAAGCCCCCACGTTCGCTCCAGAACTTTGCAGCTTTACTGGCTGCAGCAACTACCGAGCTTTCTTCTATCGCCATGGGGAGTGTTAAATACCGGCCATTAATTTTAAAGTTGGGAGCAAGTCCCAGCGGTAAATAGAAATTGGAAACAGTATTTTCTATAAATTCATCATGTAATTTCTGAAGTTTTTCATCCTCATTCCAGTATTGCTTAAGAATAGAGACCGCGTTTTCATTATTGCTCAGATAATTTTCTGCCAGCCATTCAATTTTTTCGTTCTTGGTCAGTCTCGAAAATCCGCTTACGGGTTTTGTCATTTCTCTTTGTGTTTCAGAAATCCAAAGATACAATTCCTATTTTTAGATAATTAATATTGTATTCCATCAACTTCATTTTTAAAATGGATTTTTAACAGATTGTTAGTATTTAACAACCTGGCATTATCATTTTTTCGTTAAAATTTAGTAAACTTGGCCATCATTAAATATTCTTTAATTTTTATGAAGTTCTCCAAAATACTAGTTGCTTTTCTTTTTGCAACATCTGGTGTGCTTTTAGCACAGGAAAAACAAGTTAGTCTCGAAGAAATATGGAGTGGGACTTTCAGCCAGGAAAGACTACAAGCCTTACAATCTCTAAATAACGGAACAGAATATGTGGTTTTAAACCGCGATAATTCGGGAACCAGCATAGATGCCTATAGCTATAAAACAGGGGAGAAGACCAGAACTTTGGTTAATTCGGCAAATCTTGATGGGATAAAATCTTTTCAGGGATTTAAATTTAGCGAAGACGAAAGTAAACTTCTGCTTTCTACTGAAGTGGAGCCTATTTACCGCCATTCTTCCAGAGAGTTTTTTTATGTTTATAATATAGAGACAAAGGAACTTACCAAAGTAAGTGACCGTAAGATCCAGGAGGCTTCTTTTTCTCCTGATGCTTCCAAACTGGCCTATGTTTTTGAAAATAATATTTACATCAAAGATCTTTCTTCGGGAAAAGAAACGCAGGTAACTACAGATGGAAAGATTAACAGTATCATCAACGGAATTACCGACTGGGTTTACGAAGAGGAATTTTCATTTGTAAAGGCTTTTGCCTGGAATCCAACCGGAGAGAAGATCGCGTATTTACGTTTTGATGAATCTGATGTGCCGGAATTTTCTATGGATCTCTTCGGAAAGGATTTGTATCCAACTCAGGAGGTTTTCAAGTATCCTAAAGCAGGAGAATCAAATTCAGAAGTTAGCCTTCATATGTATGATGCTGCTTCTGAAAAATCTGAAGAAATTGAACTTGGAGATTACAGCGATTTTTATATCCCGAGAATTAAGTGGACTTCAAATCCTATGCTGATAAGCGTTCAGGCTTTGAATAGACACCAAAACGATCTTGACCTTATTTTTGTGGATGCCAGCGATAATACGGCAAAAGTTGTAATGAACGAAACCGATAAGGCTTATATTGATATTACTGATAATCTTACTTTTCTGGATGATAACAGTTTTATCTGGACCAGTGAAAAGGATGGATGGAATCATGTTTATCATTATGCCGAAAACGGGGACCTTATAAATCAGGTAACCAGCGGTGATTGGGAAGTAACCAATTACTATGGCTATGATTCAGAATCAAAAAGAATTTTTTACCAGAGCACCGAAAATGGAAGTGTCAACAGGGATGTTTATGCTATAAAACTCAACGGTAAAACGAAACAAAGACTTACCGAAAAAACCGGAACCAATTCAGCCGATTTTAGTGCAGATTTTACTTATTTCATAAATAGATATACAAGTACCAATACACCTCCAATCTATACACTTCACAGTGCTAAGGACGGAAAACTGGTACGTGAAATTCTTAATAATAAGAAGCTGCTCGAAAAGGAAGGGGCTTATGACTTTTCGCCAAAGGAAATTTCCTCCATAAATATCAATGGGAATGACCTTAATATGTGGATGATAAAGCCTTCTAATTTTGACGAAAACAAACAATACCCATTGTTAATGTTCCAGTATTCAGGGCCTGGCTCACAATCGGTTTCCAATTCGTATTTTGGAACCAATGATTACTGGTATCAGCTTCTTGCCGAAAAAGGCTATATTGTTGCCTGTGTAGACGGGCGGGGAACTGGCTTTAAAGGTGCCGATTTCAAGAAGGTAACTTATAAGGAGCTTGGAAAATATGAAGTGGAAGACCAGATTGCGGCAGCAAAGAAACTGGGTGAACGCTCTTATATAGATAAAGACCGAATAGGGATCTGGGGATGGAGTTATGGAGGCTTTATGTCTTCCAATGCTATTCTTAAAGGCAATGATACATTCTCAATGGCGATTGCCGTTGCCCCGGTGACCAGTTGGAGATTTTACGATTCTATTTATACTGAAAGATATATGCAAACTCCCCAGGAAAATCCTTCCGGATACGACGAAAACTCACCTTTGAGTCATCCCGAAAAATTAAAAGGAGATTATTTACTAATCCATGGTGGCGGAGATGACAATGTGCATCTTCAAAATACCATGAGAATGGTGGAAGAACTGGTGCAGGCAAACAAACAATTTGACTGGGCTATCTATCCGGACAGAAATCACGGAATTTACGGAGGTAATACCAGATTACATCTTTATACGATGATGACAGATTTTATTTTAGAAAAACTTTAATAAACAAACTAAATGGCAACAGCAGACGTAAGAGTTAAACAAAAAGAGCTTTTCGGTCATCCGGTAGGGCTTTACATTTTATTTTTCACTGAAATGTGGGAGCGCTTTTCTTACTATGGAATGCGCGCGATCCTGGTTCTTTACCTGGTGAG
>JAGXII010000130.1 GCA_024635735.1 Christiangramia sp.
AGATGTGTATAAGAGACAGCGTATTTACCACCCAGTTATGATGAAGCACAAATGGGCGGGGTCTTTCGGATGGGTTATTAAGAATATAAGTCTTAGTTTTCTTTAATTCTTCTACCGACCAGGGTTTATTTAAGGTGTCGGCCCGTATAATTGCATCATCTATCAGCCTTATTGCCTGCTCGTCGGTTCCAATAAAATCGGCATACGAGCTAAATTCTTCTGACCAGAATTCCTTATTTATTTTTTGCTTTAATAAATCTGCTTTTTTCTTATATTCTTCTGAAATATTGGTTTCTCCTAATTCTGCTGCAATTTTAGAAGCGTCTGCAAAAGCTTTCTGAGTATAGACGGCTACATCTATCATTTCGCTGTCCAGACCGTGAATTTCCATCATTCCGAAGCCATCAGGAAAGAGATTATTATTTTCATCATTTTCAGATAATAACCAGTTTAAACCTTTTTTGATGGTTGGAAAATATTTCTTCAGAAACTCTTTGTTGCCGTTCCATTTATAAATATCCCAGATAAGGGAGGCAAACTGAGGGGTCTCATTAATGTTACCCTTATTGAAAACAGCTCCGTTGGTAGACATTTCATGAATAATTCTCCCATTGCCATTTACTGCCATAGAAACGCTATCCAGCAGTTTAATGGTTTCGTATACCGGTTTGGTTTGCCCAATGGCCATATAGCCTTTTAAAGCATATTCACTGTCCACTCCAAACCACCATGGATAATCAGGGATTCCTGCGGTAATTCCCATGCCTGTTTCAGGAACTTTCTGAACCAGCCAGGCCGAATTATATTTCAACCATTCAAATGTTTGCTGCAGCCTTTTATCAGGAATAGTGAGTTTAGAATTCGAAGCTATGTTTTTATACCGATCTTTTTTTGAGATGATATAATTTTGAAGGCTGTCCTGAATTTTATGTACATTTTTTAAGGTTGCAGAAACCGAATTATAAGATCCGGCCAGATAAAATGTAATTGTTTCAGAATTGCCCGAAGGAATGGAAAATTTATAACCGAGTAGAGTTCCGGTTCCCATTCCCTTATAATAGTCTGGAATTACTTTTTTCATATCAGATTTTCGATCGGCTTTATAAACCGAACTCCATGGATTAATGCTGTCTTTTATGATCCAGTAATCTTCATTTACATTATAAGCCGCACGGTCCTTACTGTCTATCATTTGGGTTTTTTCTCCAAGCCAAGTGGGCCTTAGATCTGAATAGGCTTTAAACAGGAAATCAAAATCTTTGGTGCCATCACCTGAATTTTTAATGATAAACTGCACAATCACTCCTTGAATATCATCGGGAACAAATTGCCATCTTTCAATTTCTAGGTTTTGATCCTCAAGTTTGAAATTATGTTTACTGGCAACAGGAAAATTAGTAAAAGAGTTGGCTTTATTGAGCTTGACGCTATCTGACTTAAATACAAGTTCAGTTTCGAAACCATCAAATAATTTAATTGGGTGATCCCAAATTCCACCCATTTCATCCTTGATATGCCAGCCAAGTTCCGGAAAACTTCCGTTTTGATGACCTACCATATATACCCGGTTACCTGCTGTTACAAATGGGGAATCCAGATATTCAGGTTTACCGGATATGGAAGGTGAATCAGATAAAATATCTTTAATAGATAGATCAGATTTCTGAGCACTTATAGATATACAAAAAAGAATATTAAATAGAACCAGAAATTTTTTCATGGAGGATAATAGGTGTTATGGATGTATTCACAAATTACTAAAAGTAAATCAATTTATAACTGGAAGATATTATGAAGAGCTTAAGTGGCCCCTATAAAGTTCAATTTCCAATTGCCCTTTAATTATTAGGTGGAATATGAAGGCTCATTTTTAAAAGGATATAATTATATTTAGAAAAATTTTAAAATTTTATGAAAAAGCTACTACTCTCTTTTCTTGCAATTTTTTGTTTCACCCAGTTAATAATTTCACAGGAAAGTGACTGGAAACCTGAAGAAATAATTGAAATTAAATCTGTAAGTAATCCTGTATTTTCTCCGGACGGCAAAAAAGTAGTCTGGTCTCAGCAAAAAGCTTTGGAGAAAGAAGATAAGTTTATTAATAATCTTTATATGACCAGGCTGGACCTTCAGGAAAAAGGGAAATTTAAGACCTTCCAAATAACGCGAGGTAAGGAGAGCGAAGGAAGTCAGCTTTTTGGAAAGGATAGTGAGTATCTGTATTTTCTTTCATCACGTGACAAAGGGAAAAAACTTTGGAGGCTAAACATGTTTGGAGGAGAGCCGGAAGAGCTGCATGAATTTGAAAATGGTATTGAAGATCTTAAATGGAAAGACGACAAAACTCTCTTATTTGTTTCTTCTGAAGGTAAGAGCCTTTACGATATTCAGAATGAAAAGGACAATACGAATATTGTAGAAGACACACTTCACTGGAATCCAAAAAGGATCTATTCTTACAATATTGAGGATAAAAAAATCAAAAGATTAACCGAAAATAGTTACCGGGTTTCAGATTATGCTGTTTCCCGTAATGGAAAATATCTGGTTTATCAGTTGACGATGAGTCCTGATTTTGGAGTGGATGGAAATCCAAAACCGACTTATTTTCTTAAGAATTTAGAAACGGGAAAAGAGCAGCAAATCCTTAAGGGACTTCAGTCACCTGGTAATTTTAAGTTTACTGCTTCTTCTAAAGGTTTCTATTTTTTAGCGACGAAATCTTCTAATCCTGAATGGGAGGGAGCCGGAATCTCAGAATTATACTATTACGATCTTTCAAAAAATGATTATGCAAAAATCAATCTGGCCTGGGAAAATGGTATAAACTATAATTACCTCATTTCAGGAGACGATGTTATTGCCGAAATGGCAAATGGCGCCTACAAGAAAGTTCTTGCCTATGTAAAGGATGGAGAAACCTGGAAAAAAAGAGAAATTGAATTAGGAGAAAAAGCGAAGCATATAGACCTTCTCGCAATTAATGAGCAGGGAAATAAAATCATCTATACTTATTCTACTGCATCAAAAATGCCTGAATATTATATCTCAGATGTTGAAAAGGGACGAAGAAGCTTTGATTTTAAGAATGAAAAAATCTTCACTTCTCTTAATGCTGACCTTAAGAAAAAATCCATAGCAAAAACGGAAGTTATATACTGGGAAGGAGCAAATAACGATACTATAAGTGGAATCTTATATTATCCAAAGGATTATAAACAAGGTGAAAAATATCCGCTTATCGTCTCCATTCATGGTGGACCAACAGGAGTCAACCAGGATACCTGGTCTGAAAGCTGGGCTTATTATCCGCAGATATATACCGATAAAGGTTCTTTTGTTTTAAGACCTAATTATCACGGTTCAGGTTCTCATAGCCTTGAATTCATTGAATCTATAAAGGATGGTAATTATTACCATCTTGAACAGCAGGACCTTCTAAAAGGGATAGAATACCTTGAAGATAAAGGAATGGTAGATAAGGATAAACTGGGAATCAAAGGCTGGTCCAACGGGGCGATCCTCACTACCTGGATGACGCTTAAATATCCTGATATGTTTAAAGTAGCGGCACCAGGTGCCGGAGATATTAACTGGACTTCAGATTATGGAACCTGTCAGTTTGGGGTAACTTTCGATCAGAGTTATTTTGGGGGGGCGCCATGGGATGATACTAATGGAAAGCACTATAATGAATGGTATATTGAAAATTCTCCTATTTTCGAAATTGAAAAAATAAAGACCCCTACAATTATCTTTCATGGAAGTGAAGACAGGGCAGTACCTCGTGATCAGGGCTGGGAATATTACCGCGGACTACAACAGGTTGGAGTTGCACCAGTGAAATTTTTATGGTTCCCGGGTCAGCCACACGGATTGCAAAAAAGAACTCATCAGCTTCGTAAAATGAAGGAGGAGATCAAATGGATTGATAAATATTTATTTGATAAGGATGAAGACAAAAATGAGGCTTTCAAGGAAGATAGTCCGTTAGCGGCACAGTTAATTATTCAGAAACATATTAATTCTAAAGGATATTATGGTGACGTAGCGAATAATAAACTTCTTCCTGAAATGGTTTCTTTAGGAAAAGACACAATTTCTATGGGAAGATTTGAGGTGACCAATGCACAGTATCATGCTTTCACAGGAAATGAGCTTAATCCGCTGGAGGCTAATAAACCGGTAACCGGTTTAAGCAAGGAACAAATTGATGAGTATCTCTCCTGGCTAAATGAAACTACAGGAAAGCAATACAGGCTACCTAATGCGAAGGAAGCTGAAAAGTTTGATAAACTTGCGGAAAAGAACTATGAAGGTCAAAATAACCTGAATTACTGGGCAGGTTATAAGCTGGCCCAGATTGATGTAGAAGATCTTAAGAATAAAATGGAAGAGTTGAATCAATCACTTATTCAAACAGTGGGACAGAGAAAACCGGTGAAAGCAGGTGAAGAGGAAGCTAAAATATTTGATATTGGCGGTAACGTTGCCGAATATTATTTAGAGGATGAGAAATTAAAGGTATACGACTTTAGCGCCTATGATTATGTAGATTCTTTTAGCGATCATTCAGATACTAAAAATGAATATACAGGCTTTAGAGTAGTGCTGGACAAATAATTACAGTTTCATTTTCATCTCATATTGATTGATATATGGTTTCAAACCAATAGATTTTAAAAAGCTAAGTGTGTGAAGGTCTGAGTAATCTACATTTATGATACTTATTTCTTTTTGAAGCCTTTGATTTAATTCAGAAAATAAAAGCGTTCCGAAACCCTGGTTTCGGAATTCTTTTTTTACGGCAAATTGATTTACTTTCCCTGTGGAAGGATCGTATACAATATATCCAACTGTACTACCATCTTTTTCTATAGTGATAGATCGCAATTTCTCCCATGATCTCTCAATAGATTCCTTTGAGTTTTGCCAGGTAGGAGACCATTCCCAAAAGGGGGCTATCTGTTCCCAGTTCAACGATAAGAGCTCACTAACTGAAATCGAAGGAATTCTTTTCCCGGTTTTGGGTGTGCCTTTAAAGCAAATCAATTCTCTAACAATAACAAATCCAAGCTTCTGATAAGTAAAGATGGCAGGTTTATTTGTGGTTATTACCTCCAGAACACACTGGCTAATCTGCTGATCTTTCAGTTTAGGAATGATAAAATCATATAATTGACGGGTTAAACCATGGCCCCTTTCTTCCGGAATTACACCAGTCCCGCCATTATAGGCCGTTTTTATATTTTGAAGACTGCCAATTCCGTTTAAAATGAATCCCGTCAAACGGTCATTTTCAAAAGCTCCCGCAGAGAAATTAAACTCCACCCCATCATTAATCATTTTATTTTTTAACTGTTCCGGAGAGAAATGCAATGGAACTGCATAATCTGAAAAAGCCTTATTAAAGCATTCAGAGATCTCCTGAGAAGAAATACCGGCAAGTGTTCTTATTTCCATGAATTAGTTTTAGTAGTATTTTAAGCAAATAAATAAAAAATTATAATCATATTGACGGCTCTCAAATAACCTTAATACTTTAATAAAGAAGCGCTACTGGTTTATCCTGATCTTTATCATAATTGTAATTATCACCTATTTTTCCGGACCTAAACCGGAAGATCCAACTTTTAATAATTCATTGCCAAACCCTTTTAAAGATCTAATTTCTTTAGAAAACTTTATTCAGAATTCGGAAGATTCTTTGCCAGTGAGAAAAGATAATCAGGCCAGGATACAATGATATAAAGATAAAAAGCAACGCACGGAATATAGTATTGTATATCTACATGGTTTTGCCGGAAGTTACCAGGATGGATTTCCCGTAAATATCAAGATTGCAGATTCCTTACATGCCAATATTTATCTTTCCCGCTGGGCAGGTCATGGATTAAAACCGCCGGTATCGCTGAATAATTTTCTACTTAAAATGCCTTGGAATCGGCTAAAGAAGCCCTGGCTATCGGGAGAAGAATCGGTGAGAAAGTGATTATTATGAGTACCTCCGCAGGCGGAACCCTTGCCATTAAGCTGGCCACTGAATATCCAGATTCTGTCTATGCCATCAATAACATGTCGCCTAATTTAAAGGATGATCAACGGGGAAGCTTCGTGCTAAATTCGCATTGGGGATATGAAATAGCCAATCTCATTTCTTTTGGTGAGAATAAAAAAATCAAACACGAAAAGGATATTGCCACTCAATACTGGGATACCATCTATCCTTCCAAAGCTTTGGTAGATCTTCAGGTTCTGATTTCTTCTATTTAACTTTTCAGAAGGTTAAATCCCCCGTGCTGACACTCTATTATCATAAAAATATGATGGAGGGAGATGAGCATGTGGAGGGAGGCGTATATTCTGAAGCCTATAAACAGTTTTCTACTCCTGATTCTCTAAAGAAATTATTAGAACTTAAAACTCCCGGAACTCATTTTATTGGAAGTGAAATTAAATCAAAGGCCACAGAAGTAGTAAAAAAGAAATAGTAGAGTTTTTAAGACAACAGCTTAATATTGAACTGGATTCCATTTAATGAATATGCGGAAAAAGGATGCGGTATTTTTCCGGGGAAACTTTAATAAATTTCTATAATTTCCTTCTGGAGAGTCTGAGCTAAAATTCAAAAAAAACCTTACTTTTGTTTCAATTCACAACAAGCTTTATGAGCCGGAAAGTACTTCTAGACGCTAACGAACTTAACATCATCTTACATCGTCTGGCTTGTCAGTTAGTAGAACGTCACACAAATTTTACAGTTACGGTACTGGTAGGCATTCAGCCCCGGGGAGTCTTTCTCGCGGAAAGAATTCAGGCAATCCTGAAAAAAGAATATGGGCTGAATGATATTAAAAACGGGCAGCTGGACATTACTTTTTACAGGGATGATTTTAGAAGAGGAGATAAGCCGCTTGAAGCAAATAAAACTAAGATAGATTTTATTGTAGAAGATAAACGGGTAGTCTTTATTGACGATGTTTTATATACCGGGCGAAGCATTCGTGCGGCGCTAACAGCTATTCAGTCATTTGGGCGCCCTAAAGAGATTGAATTATTAAGCCTTATAGACAGGCGGTTTAGCAGGCATTTACCTATTCAGCCAGATTATAATGGTCGACAGGTAGATGCAATTAATGAAGAAAAAGTAAAGGTAAGCTGGAAGGAAAAAGATGGGGAGGATGCTGTTTACCTGATTTCAAAATAATTAAAAAATGAGTAGCGAATTAAGTGTAAATCACTTATTGGGAATTAAATATCTTCAAAAAGAGGATATTGATCTAATCTTTAAGACAGCCGACCATTTTAAGGAAGTAATTAACCGACCCATAAAGAAAGTTCCTTCGCTTCGGGATATAACCATTGCCAATCTCTTTTTTGAAAACAGCACAAGAACCCGACTATCATTTGAACTTGCGGAGAAACGACTAAGTGCCGATGTTATTAATTTCTCAGCCGCATCTTCTTCGGTAAAAAAAGGAGAAACCCTCATAGATACTGTGAATAACATTCTATCCATGAAGGTGGATATGGTGGTTATGCGACATCCAAACCCGGGAGCCGGTATCTTCCTTTCAAAACATGTAAACGCCAGTATTATTAATGCCGGAGATGGCGCACATGAACATCCTACTCAGGCTTTGCTGGATTCTTATTCTATTAGAGAAAAACTGGGGGCGGTAAAAGGAAAAAAAGTAGTTATTGTGGGGGATATTCTTCACAGTCGTGTAGCTCTCTCCAATATTTTTGCATTAAAACTCCAGGGAGCCGAAGTTAAAGTTTGCGGACCCAAAACACTTTTACCAAAACATATTGAATCATTGGGAGTAGGAGTGGAGCCTAATCTAAAAAAGGCTTTGGAGTGGTGTGATGTGGCAAATATGCTTAGAGTGCAGAATGAAAGAATGGAAATTAGCTATTTCCCAAGCACAAGAGAGTACATAAAGCAATTTGGACTCAATAAAAAAATATTGGATAGCCTTAACAAGGAAATTGTAATCATGCATCCGGGCCCTATAAATAGAGGAGTTGAGATTACCAGCGATGTGGCAGATTCAGATCACGCGATTATCCTCGATCAGGTGCAAAATGGCGTAGCAATACGGATGGCAGTAATTTACTTATTGGCTGCACGTATAAAACAATAGGCGTTTTTCTTAGATAGATATCGGTTTTTATTAACTTTAAACCGAAATTAGATGTTGATATGAAAACTACCAGAAAAGAAAATTTTCTTCTTGTAGAAAATGATAAAGCTTCTTTAACTGATTTTACATCAGATTTAACCCGTAGACATGCCGACTTTAAAACTGAAAACGTGGTGGTAGATCTTTCCTCTGTAAAGGAACTGGAATCTGAAAGTCTTCTTGGGTTTCTGGAAATATCCAACCTGCATAGGGCTGAAAATAAAAGTTTTGTAATCATTAATAATGCGATAGGAATCGATGATCTTCCTGAAGAACTGGTAGTAGTACCAACCATACAGGAAGCCGAAGACATGATTCAAATGGACGAGATCCAGAGAGATCTTGGATTTTAATTACTTGAAAGCCTTATTCTAAATTTAAACTGAATGAAAGTAAACATTCTGGGCTGTTATGCTGCAACACCCCGAAGCTTCACCAATCCAACCTCTCAGGTGCTAGAAATAAGAAATAACCTGTTTCTTATTGATTGTGGAGAAGGTACGCAGGTGCAGCTAAGAAGGAATAAGATCAAGTTTTCTAAGATAAAGCACATCTTTATTTCGCATCTTCACGGTGACCATTTTTATGGCCTGGTAGGTTTGGTTTCCACTTTTAGATTGCTTAACCGGGAAAAGGAACTGCATATATATGGTCCCAAAGGAATCAAAGAAATCATAAGCCTTCAGTTAAAGCTTGCAAACTCCTGGACCAATTATCCATTGATCTTTCATGAACTTAATTCAAAGAAACCCGAGCTACTTTTCGAAGATGAAAAAGTAAGTGTTAGTACAATTCCGCTTAAACATCGCGTGTATACAAATGGATTTCTTTTTAGGGAAAAGCCAGGTGATAGAAAGTTACTTATTAATGAGGCGGTTAAGCTTAATATTGATGTAACGCTTTACAAGAGTTTGAAGAAGGGTAAGGACGTGGTTTCAGAAGATGGTAAACGTATAGAAAATAAACTGGTTACTTCAGATCCTCCCAAACCGAAATCCTACGCCTTTTGCAGTGATACTGTATTTGATCCAGAAATAATCCCGCTTATAAAAAACTGTACAGCCCTGTACCATGAGTCTACCTTTCTGGAAGATCAAATGGAACTCGCTTTTCCAACAAAGCATTCTACTGCAAAACAGGCCGCAATTATTGCCAGGGACGCCCAGGTAAAACATTTAATTTTAGGTCATTATTCTACCCGCTATTCTGATATTGAACTTTTTAGAACAGAGGCGGAAACAATCTTTCCAAACATCATTCTTGCCGATGACGGTAAGGTAATTACCGTTGAATAACATATTCTTCATTAACATATAATAATGCCTTTTATCGGTTGAAAATTAGATATCCGGCCGTAAATTCCTACATGAAATGTTAAAAATATCTAAAAAATAGTCTTTTTTTAAGGTTGACATGTTTTTAGTCGATAATATATGTACATTTATCTTCCCTGAATCTAACATGTGTACCTATGAAAAAATTTACTTTAACAGGTTTTATGTTAATTTTGTGTACGTTGTTTCTTACATCATGCTCAAAAGATAATATTGACGATCAGATTAATTCATACGATCAGGTAGCTACTAAAAAGGTTACTTACGATTATTCTCAGATTGAAGTTGAAATTCTTGAAGATTTAAATCTTTACAGAAGAGCCAATGGTCTTAACGAGTTAAAACCTCTTACAGATCTTTCAGTTGAGGCAGAAATTCATGATGAATACATGATCGAGACGGGAACAGTTAATCATGATAATTTTGCGCAACGTGCATCTTATCTTATGAATGAACTTGGAGCTAAATCAGTAAGCGAAAATGTTGCTTATGGTTATCGCACTGCAGATGCAGTGGTGAAGGCCTGGCTGAAGAGTAAGGCTCACAAACAGAATATTGAAGGTGACCATACCCATTTTGGGATCTCTGTTAGACAGGACGCAGAAGGAAAAAATTATTATACCAATATTTTTATAAAAAAGTAAAACCGCAAGTTTTGTTTTCCCCCCAAATCGAAAAAGGGTTCATGCTAGAGGCTGGCCCTTTTTTTTTATGCCTAATGTTCAGGTTTAACATTATAAAGTTAATTTTAAAGGCCTACTGGATAGAGATTGGGTTTTAACCTCATTCAAGAATTATAAAGGCTGTTTAACAGACTTTTGAGTTTAAGACTTACTCCTTTTATTATCATTAATAATTAGCTCATTATGGTTGTCTTGTGATTGATTGTCCGTAAAGTATCCTAATTTAATAAAGTGCGTCATTCTGAACTTGTTTCAGAAGCTTAAAATACTATAATCCTTATTATAAATTGAGACCCTGAAATATCCCGATAGCTATCGGGACAGGGTGACGAGATAACTATTATGACTAAAAACGGATATACATATCTTGTGAAAATAAAAAAGCCCCATACAAGGGGCTTTACAGTTTATTATCAGGAAATTTTTTATTTAATTTTAGGTATTCTTTCTATGTACATATTCTGATA
>JAGXII010000131.1 GCA_024635735.1 Christiangramia sp.
AAAGCCCGAACTTTCGTTCAGGCTTTTGCACTTTGTTGGCCTACTAGGGCTCGAACCTAGACTCTTCTGGACCAAAACCAGACGTGTTGCCAGTTACACCATAGGCCAATGCTTAAATGCGGATGCAAATTTAAAACAAAGTTTATTCTACACAAACTTTTTCTTCAAATTTTAAACTAAAAATAAAATTGTTTTGAGCTTTTCCTCCCAGGTCTTCATTTTCAGCATTTTTCAAAAATAAATCCTTTTATCTTTCGTTTGCTAAGCATTCGGCATTTTATTATTAAATTCGCCACATTAGTGAAACTACTCCGCATTTATGGCAGATTTTAACTTTAAGAAGTGGAACAGGATACTGGGATGGCTAGTTTTCCTGATCGCCTTAACCACATATACACTTACACTGGAACCAACGGCAAGTTTTTGGGATGCCGGAGAATATATTGCTACCTCAGCAAACCTGGAAGTGGGGCATCCCCCCGGAGCTCCATTTTATCAAATGATGGGAGCATTCTTTGCCACCTTCGCGCCAGATAACAGTCAGGTAGCTCATATGATCAATTTCATGTCTGGGCTCGCGAGTGCTTTTGCCATACTTTTTATGTTCTGGTCTATTTCTTTACTGGTTCTTAAAATTGCCGGGCCGGTTAAAAAACTTACTCCCGGAAAGAAAATGACTGTACTGGGAAGTGCTATAGTAGGTTCTCTGGCCTTCACTTTTACAGATAGCTTCTGGTTTAATGCCGTAGAAGCCGAAGTATATGCCATGGCCGCCTGTTTGATGTCCTTAATGTTTTACCTGGGACTTTTATGGGAAAGAGATATGTTCAAACCCCGCGGAAACCGCTGGATCATTTTGATCTCTTTTATTATAGGACTCTCTTTTGGAGTTCATTTTATGGCACTGCTTACACTGCCCGCAATCGGATTCCTCTATTTCTTTAAGAATTACAAAAAGGTAACCGTAAAGAATTTTATCATTGCCAACATTGTCGTGGTGGCAGTATTAATGTTTATTTTCAAATTACTTCTACCCTACACTCTTACTTTTTTCTCGGCTTCTGAATTGTTTTTTACAAACAGCCTGGGGCTGCCATTCAATACAGGAACCGTAATTGCCTTCCTGGTAATTGTTGCTGTTTTTTACTTCGGGATCAACTATACCCGAAAGAAACATCTTTATAAATACAATACACTTTTGCTGTGTATCCTCTTTGTTCTTATTGGATTTTCAAGCTGGGTGATGCTTCCTATTAGAAGTAACGCGCCTACCGTTATCAATGAGAACAGCCCTGATAATGCCAGGGAACTCCTCGCCTATTACAACCGTGAGCAGTATGGAGAAACCTATCTTTTCTATGGTCCGCAATGGACCGAAATGTATGCCGGTCTGGATCCTGACAATCCTTACATGGATGCTAAACCAAAATATGAAAAGGACGAGAAGCTTGGCAAATATGTGATCGTTAACAATTATAAGAATGCAAGGCAGAATCTGGACGACGATCATAAAGCCATTCTTCCGAGAATGTGGAGTACAGAGCATGCCGTAAATTATATGGAGTTTACCGGCCCGCTTGATTTTAAGATTAAACCGGAATATCAAAATGAAGATCGATTGATCGAGGCGGTGAATGACTTTAAGACCCAGTTTGCCAGAGGGGAAAGAGATCTTGAAGATTATCATAATTTCCTGAGACAGTTCAGTGATTACCTAGACATACAGAAACCAGGTTTTGCTGAAAATATTTCTTACCTGCTTGAATACCAGATCGGGTATATGTACTGGCGTTATTTTATGTGGGATTTCGTAGGCCGCCAGGATGATATTCAGGGAAAATATAATGACCTTCACGGAAACTGGCTTAGCGGAATTAAATTTATAGACGAAATGCATCTGGGTTCACAAGAAGACCTTCCTTCAGATGTTCTGAATAACAAGGCCAGAAACACCTATTTTTTCCTTCCATTGTTATTAGGCTTAATAGGCTTCGTTTTCCATCTGAAAAGAGATCAGAAAAATTTCTGGGTGCTACTCGTGTTTTTCCTTTTCACAGGAATTGCACTTAAGATATATTTAAATGAAAGGCCCTTCGAGCCAAGAGAAAGAGATTATGCCCTGGTAGGATCCTTCTATGTTTTTGCGATATGGATAGGCTTTGGGGTATACGCCATATTCGATAAATTACGGCGCTCTTTAAGTCCAAAGATTGTGGCTCCGGTAGTCACAGCTTTAAGCTTGTTATGCGTACCGGTTCTAATGGCTTCTCAAAACTGGGATGACCACGACCGCTCAGATCGTGACACCGCCTTCACAATGGCCAAAATGTACCTGGATTCTGTAGATGAGAATGGGATTTTATTTACCATTGGTGATAATGACACCTTTGCCCTGTGGTATGTGCAGCAGGTAGAAAAATACAGGACAGATATCAGGATTATCAATACAAGTCTGCTCGCAACGGACTGGTATATAGACCAGATGAAAAGAAAGGCTTTTGAAAGCGATGCAGTTCCCTCCCAGCTTGAAAATGATTTCTATAATGGTCAGAATGATGCCATATTCCTTAGAGAAGTTACCCAGGATACCGTGCCTATTAAGACCTGGATGAATTACATTGAAAATGATGATCCCCGTACACAGGCTGAATTGCAAAGCGGAACCATGATCAACACCTTTCCTTCTAAACACGTGCGAATTCCGGTAGACAAACAAACTATTCTGGAAAAGGGAATTGTAGAGCCCGATGAAGCAGATAAGGTGGTAGATCATATTGATATTACCATCGGTGACCAGGTATTGTACAAGAATCGTCTTCTCATGCTTGATATCATTGCCAACAACGACTGGGAAAGACCTATATATTTTACCGGCGGAAGCTTTGGTGACGACGATTATCTATGGATGAAAGATTACCTTCAGCTTGATGGAGTCGCCTATAAACTCGTTCCAATAAGAACTCCTGTAGATCCCCGGAATCCTTTCGATATGGGCCGTGTGAATACAGAGAAAATGTACAATATAGTGAAGAACTGGGATTGGGGCAGCATGGGATCCTCTAAGATCTATCACGATCCTGAAACCAGGAAAAATTCTATCACTTACCGTAGTAATCTTGCCCGTTTAACCGAAAATCTTTTAAATGAAGGAGACACCATTCATGCAAAAGAGATACTGGATCTGGGAATGAAAGAAATGCCGGTAAATTATTACGAATATTATACGTTGCTGGAGCCTTTCATTACCGGATATTATGAAGTAAACGAACCTCAAAAAGCCAAAGCGCTTTGGGAAAAGGTCGCTGAAAAATATCAGGAAAATCTGAAATTCTACAGCACCTGGGACGTAGACCGCCAATATGCATATGCAGATGAGATCATTACCAATATGGAAAGATATCGTTCACTGGTAGATATGATGGTGAGATATGAGGACAACGAAACCGTAAAGGAAAAAGCCGAAGAGTTCAATAATTACCTGAGATTGTTCAAAAATTTCTACCGTCAGGATGAAGAATTTGAGCCGAGAACCAAATCCCCTCAGCAACAAATACTCGAGGGAATTGACGGAGCCGCTTCTCCCGGAGAAAATATAGATTCTCTCGCTATTGATACGGTTGAGGAATAGTGAGAATGAAGTTTAAGTAGTTTCTATCCCTCGACTGAGGATAGCACATATAAACTAAAACTATGAAGCTTTTCCGGCCAAAATATCCTTATTTGCTCCGGCTGCTTTATCTGGAAAGAGTTTCTACGGTCAATAATTCCCATGCGATTTACCTGAGTTTTGATGACGGACCAATCCCTGAGATTACGCCCTGGGTACTGGATCTTCTGAAAAAATACGATGCCAGAGCCACATTCTTCTGTATTGGTGATAATGTCCAAAAGCATCCTGATATTTTCAGAAGAATTATAAATGAAGGACATGCGCTGGGAAATCACACCTTCAATCATTTAAAAGGCTGGAAGACCTCAAAATCAGAATATATAGGGAATATCAGAAAGTCTGAAGAAGTTATGGTTTCGGAAGCCAACTTAGAAAAGAACAAGCAGAATGAGAATTCTTCAGGCTCCAAAAACCAAAAACTAAAGTTCCCGTTATTCAGGCCTCCTTACGGAAAAATTAAAAATTCACAGGCAAAATTAGCCCGTCAGCATGGCTTTAAAATTGTAATGTGGGATGTATTAAGTGGAGATTACAACAAAAAATTTTCTGCTGAAGAATGCTATAAGAATGTAACCAAAAATGCCAAAGCCGGCAGTACGATCGTTTTCCATGACAGTTGGAAAGCCTTCCCGAATCTTAGGGAAATCCTTCCGGAAATTTTAGAATATTACAAGAAAAAGGAATATGACTTTAGAAGTCTTAAAGATGTTCTTTAAGGAGTCCTATTAAGGTATTGGCATCCTGTTCTCCACTATGACGCCATTTCATTTCACCGGACTTATAGATCATCAGGGTTGGAAGTCCTTTAACACGCAGTGCCTCTGCTAGCTGAGAGTTCTTATCTACATCGATCTTGATCACCTTCGCCTTATCTCCCATCGCCGCCGCCACATCTCTTAAAACAGGATGCATGGCTACAGATGCTTCATTCCATTCGGTATAGAAATCCAACAGAACCGGCATGTTCAGATCTACTAATTCACCAAATTTTGACATAATTCAAGAATTAATTTTACAGCCAGGTAATAACAAGGTTATGACTGCTAAATCAAATATAGCAAATTCTTCTAATTAAGCAGATTTTGAGCCTTTTTTCAGTTCAATAACACTAATTTCAGGCCATATGCCCACTCTTCCAGGATAGGCCAGAAAACCAAATCCACGGTTTACATTAATGTATCGTCCAGCTTCTTCATAAATACCAGCCCATTGTTTATAACGGTATTGGATAGGACTCCATTTGAACCACCCCGGAATTTCAATTCCAAATTGCATCCCATGCGTATGACCACTCATAGTAAGATGATACTTTTTAGAATGGGTCTTCACCTCTTCATTCCAGTGAGAGGGATCATGGCTTAGGAGTATCTTAAAATCATCATCAGGAACACCCTCGCCTGCTTTATTGAGGTCACCCGCTTTTTTGAATCCGCCGGCACCCCAGTTCTCTACTCCCACCAGGGCTATTCGCTGTCCGCCTTTTTCGATAAAACGGTTTTCATTTAAAAGAAGATCCCATCCCATTTCAGCATGTATCCCCTTAAGATCTTCCAGATTTTGCCTTTTAGCTTCTGCGTTTGGCCAGTTATGATAATCTCCGTAATCATGATTCCCTAAAATGGAATAAACTCCGTCTTTCGCTTTTATCTGTGAAAAGATATCTTTCCAGCCGTCCATTTCGGTAGCCATATTATTCACCAAATCTCCCGTGAACACTACAAGATCACTGTCTTCAGCCTTCAACAGATTCACACCGTATTCTATCTTTTCTTTATGATCAAAACTACCGCTATGGATATCACTAATCTGGGTAATCCTGTAGCCGTCAAAGGCATCAGGAAGATCATCAAAATGAAGAGTATATCTCAAAACCCTGAAGTTATACCGGCCTTTATACATTCCGTATAAAAATCCCGCGAAAGGAATTGCAGCCAGACTAAGGGCAATCGTGCTTAAAAACTTTCTCCGGGAAGGAATAGAAAAACTTTCGGTGCTTCCAAAGAATTTCTGAATACCCGCGATTGGAATACGAATTACATCTTCGCCAAGCATTATAACAGAAAGCAAAATTTTGGATATAAAAAATGCCAGAAAGATTCCTATAGCATAACCTCTCCCGCCGGAAAAGCTTCCGTTAGCCGCCGGCTGATTGAATTGATAAATAAGATTTCCAACAACAAAGACAGAAATCAGGAAATAAATAACGGCAACCCAGATATTTTTAGAAAAAGCTCTGATCGCCTGGTAGCTATAAATATCTACAATAAGATATGTAGCTACTAAAATTAACCATCTCATTAAACAATTTTTTTTACTAAGATAATTGTTTAGTATTTAGCGATTTTCATTATACTATCAATTATGTTTATATCGGAAACGGCTGTATAGTCTTCTCTTAAAAACTTTTCAGAATTCATCGAAACCAAAGGCGCCTTATCAAGGGATTTGGTGAGTACCGTTCCCGAAAGGTGGGCAGCCTTAAAACCTTCATTTTTCAATTTTAGCAAGACTTCTTTATTGACTCCGCCTCCGGGCATTATGTTGCAGGTTTTTGAATGATGATGCAGCTCTTTAAGTAAGGAAAATCCTTCACTAACATTTCTCTTTTGTCCTGATGACAGAATATAATCTGCCCCTATTTCCTCAAGATAATCCAGGGATTCCATAGGATCTACCACCCAGTCAAAAGCCCTGTGGAAAGTGAAATTCAATTCACCGGAAGCTTCCTTAAGTAATTTTGTTCTTTCCTTATCCATCGTAAAATCACGATTCAGAACACCTGAAACAATACCTTCAAAACCTAAGTCCCTGCAGTATTCAATATCCTTAAGCATTACTTCGAATTCGATATTCGAATAGGTAAAATCTCCACTTCTTGGCCTGATTAAGACATGTACGGGAATTGTAATATGTTCCTTTACTTTATTCAATAAGCCATAGGAGGGGGTGATTCCTCCCACCCCCAGTTCTACACACAATTCAATTCTGTCTGCACCTGCTTTTTCAGCATTTAATGCAGACTCTAAAGAGTTGGCACATATTTCTACAAGCATTTTATTATATTTAAGTCCTTCATTACCGTTTCAACGTATGACAATTTAACCAGATTTTAAAGATTATTAGAATTCCATAATTATAACCCATGAAAAGACGGAAATTTATTGAAAAATCTACCTTAACTATGACCGCACTTAGTCTTAGTAATGGTCTTTTCCAACCCCGATTATTTGCTATGAATCAAAAAACTAAAATTACACCTGTTGCAGTTGCAACCTGGAATTTCCAGAACGCCACGAAAAAAGCAGGCGAGATGTTATATAATGGTGCCACGGCACTGGATGCGGTTGAACAGGGAGTGCGCGTTGAAGAATCGAATTTAAAAAATACCACTGTAGGTAATGGTGGCGCCCCGGACAGGGACGGAAATGTAACCCTGGATGCCTGTATTATGAATCCGGAAGGAAATGCCGGATCAGTAGTTTATTTACAGCATATAGAACACCCGGTTTCGGTTGCCCGAAAAGTGATGGAAGAAACTCCTCATGTTATGCTTGCCGGGGAGGGCGCTTTGCAATTTGCCATCCAGCAGGGGTTTAAAAAACAAGATCTGCTTACTCCAGAATCTGAAGAAGCCTGGAAAGAATGGCTGAAAGACAGAAATTACAAACCTATTATCAACATCGAAAAACACGACACCATTGGCATGCTCTGCCTTGATGAAAACGGAGATATGGCCGGAGCCTGCACCACCTCAGGACTGGCTTATAAAATGAACGGAAGGGTTGGCGATTCCCCAATTATTGGTGCCGGATTGTTTGTAGATAACGAAATTGGCGGCGCAACAGCTACAGGTATGGGAGAAGCGGTAATGAAAAGCGTGGGATCTTTTCTAGTTGTGGAACTTATGCGACAGGGAAAAACACCTCAACAGGCCTGTGAAGAAGCAGTTATGAGAACCATAAAAAAAGACCCGAAATACAAGGATTTCCAGGTTGGTTTTATAGCAATGAACAAACAGGGTGAAATTGGTTCTTATTGCATTCATAAGGGTTTCAGTTATGCGAAATTTTATAAAGGAGAAAGTACTGATACACCAAGTGATTCTTATCTGAAATAAATTCAATTCAGATACCTGCAAGGTCTTAAAGACCTTGCAGGTATAAGTAAATATTGAAAAATGGAAATTCTAGAACAGGGGAATTATTATCATATTTTCAACCGTGGAAACAACAGTGAAAATATCTTTCGAAATGAAGGTAACCGGTTATATTTTCTTAAACTATATAACAAATACCTATCAAATATAGTTACCACCTTTGCCTATTGCTTATTAAACAACCATTTTCATTTTGTAATTCGGGTGGATCGGGAAAACAGAGAAGTAACCCAGGCATTTTCTAACTTTTTCAATGCCTACGCAAAAGCATTTAATAAAGCAAATCATAGAACCGGGAGCCTATTTGAAAAAAACTTCAGAAGGATTAGTATAGATAATGAACCTTATCTAAAAAATCTAATTCTATATGTTCATTTCAATCCTCAAATACATTTCGGAATTAAATACAGTGGTTATCAATTTTCGTCTTTTCAGCCTATTATAAAAGGAGACAATGCTACTGTTAATATTTCCGAGACAATAGAATTATTTGAAGATCTGGAAAATTTGAAGCGTCATCACGAAAATCAGGATTTAATACTGGAAGAAAAATTCAAACTTGAATAAAAACCTGCAAGGTCTTAAGACCTTGCAGGTTTGAGTCAGAAATAATATGCAAGACTGATTTAATCTTTGTAGTTTTGAAATAATCTCAATTTATATTTAAGAAATACACATGGCCGAACAAAAACGCCTTTTTTTACTTGACGCATACGCCCTTATTTTCCGCGGATATTACGCATTTATAAAGAATCCAAGAATCAATTCTAAGGGGTTCAACACCTCGGCTATTATGGGTTTTACAAATTCTCTCTTCGATGTTATAAGACGGGAAAAACCAGATCACCTGGCAGTATGTTTTGACAAAGGTGGCAGTGAGGCTCGGACTGAAATGTATGAGGAATACAAGGCCCACCGGGACGAGACTCCGGAACCTATTAAAGAAGCGATCCCGATTATCCAGGATATTTTAAGAGCCATGCACATTCCAGTGGTGGTTCAGGCAGGAATGGAAGCCGATGATATAATTGGAACCCTGGCCAAACAGGCCGAAAAGGAGAACTATAAAGTATATATGGTAACTCCAGATAAGGATTTTGCGCAGCTGGTTTCAGAAAATATATTTATGTACCGCCCTGCCAGAATGGGTAATGGTATCGAGATCTGGGGGATTCCCGAAGTTCAAAAGAAATTTGCGGTAGAAAGACCCGAGCAGGTGATCGACTTCCTTGGAATGATGGGGGATGCTGCCGACAATATTCCCGGATTACCCGGAGTTGGTGAGAAAACAGCGAAAAAATTTATTCAGCAGTTCGGGAGTATGGAAGGATTACTGGAAAATACCGATCAGCTGAAAGGTAAAATGAAAGAAAAAGTGATCGACAATGCCGAACTCGGCCGACTTTCAAAAAGGCTTGCCACGATTTTTACCGATTGCGATGTGAAATTCCATGCTGAAGATTATGAACTTTCAATGCCTGACGCTGAAAAAGTACAGGTCATTTTCGAGGAGCTGGAATTCCGAAGACTTAAAGATCAGTTTATAAAATTGTTTAGCGGCGAGGAGGAAACTCCACAAACACAGGTTACGAATTCTCCCTCTGCCAAAAAAAATGCCCAAACCGCAGGAGCCGGTCAATTCTCTCTTTTTGGAGAAGAAGGCGAAGTGATCGAAAAAACCTCTTCCCGGAAGAATTTATCAGATACGCCTCATGTTTACCAGGTACTCAATACGCCTATGGCCAGAGGAATCTTTATTGACAAACTACTGAGACAAAAAAGTGTTTGTTTTGACACCGAAACAACAAGCCTCAATCCGCTGGAAGCTCAACTGGTTGGGATTGCGTTTTCATGGGAAGCCGGCAAAGGCTTTTATCTTCCTTTTCCCGAAGACAGAGAAGAAGCTCAAAAACTTATCGAAGAACTCAGGCCATTCTTTGAAAATGACAAAATTCAAAAAATAGGTCAGAACCTTAAATATGATATTGAAGTTCTGGATAAATATAAAGTGAAGCCTCACGGAGCTCTGTTTGATACCATGATCGCTCATTATCTTATCAATCCGGATATGCGCCACAACATGGATATATTGGCTGAAACCTACCTGAACTACACTCCTCAGCCTATTTCTGAATTAATAGGAAAGAAGGGTAAAAATCAGGGTAATATGCGCGATGTGCCATTGAAGGAGCAAACCGAATATGCGGTTGAAGATGCCGATATTACTTTTCAGTTAAAGAACCTTTTTGAAAAGGAACTTGACGAGGCAAAAACAAAAAAGCTTTTTAATGAGATTGAAATTCCGCTCGTAGAAGTACTTGCCGATATGGAACTGGAAGGTATCAATCTAGACGAAGAATATTTAAAATCCCTTTCAGCAGCATTAACTTCAGATATTAAAGATCTGGAAACGAAAATCTTTGAGGCGGCAGGAGAAGAATTCCTTATAAGTTCTCCAAAACAATTAGGAGTTATACTATTTGAAAAACTGGCGCTGGTAAGTAAACCTAAGAAAACAAAAACAGGACAGTACTCTACAAGTGAAGATGTGCTTTCGGTTTTAGCTCCTAAACATGATATTATTCAGCAAGTGCTGGATTATCGCGGCCTGGTAAAACTTCAGAACACTTACGTGGAAGCTTTACCAAATCAGGTTGAAAAAACTACGGGAAGGGTTCATACAGATTATGTCCAGACCACAGCTGCAACCGGAAGACTAAGTTCGAATAACCCGAACCTTCAGAATATTCCAATAAGAACTGAAAGAGGGAGACAGGTTAGAAAAGCATTTATCCCGCGAGATGAAAATTATAAACTGCTAGCTGCCGATTATTCCCAGATAGAACTAAGAATCATTGCAGCATTAAGTGAAGAAGATAATATGATCCAGGCTTTTAAGAATGGAGAAGATATTCACGCCTCCACTGCCGCAAAGGTTTTCAATATACCATTAGAAGAGGTTACCCGTGAGCAAAGAAGCAATGCTAAAACGGTAAATTTCGGGATCATTTATGGAGTATCGGCTTTTGGTTTAAGTAACCAGACATCACTTTCCCGAAGCGAAGCCAAAGAATTAATAGATACTTATTATAAGACCTATCCTAAACTGAGCAATTTCATAGGCGACCAGATTGAATTTGCCAGGGAACATGGATACGTTTCTACAGTTTTAGGAAGACGTCGTTATCTTAAAGATATTAATTCACGTAACGCTGTAGTTAGAGGTGCGGCAGAAAGAAATGCCGTAAACGCGCCAATTCAGGGAAGCGCCGCAGATATCATAAAAATCGCGATGATTAATATTCACAAAAAGATGGCAGTGGAAAATTATAAATCTAAAATGCTCCTTCAGGTACATGATGAACTGGTGTTCGATGCTCATAAAGATGAACTGGATAAACTTCAGAAAATGATCAAATCTGAAATGGAGAATGCCTATAAACTTGAAGTTCCTTTAGAAGTAGACCTTGGAATTGGGGATAACTGGCTGGAAGCTCATTAAAATTCAATTATTATTTAACGAGTTAAAAAAGAGTTAAAAAAAAAATTTAGCCCAGACCAATAATCTATTTTTAAAAACTAATCTACAATTGGTCATGAAAAATTATCTACTTTTTTCCTTTTTTATATTAATAGGACTCACTTCCTGTTCTTCAAATGACGTTTTTATTAACGAAACAAATGCAGAACTTAGTGCTCAGGAAGCCAATTTGATACTCACCACTGTTGAATCTGAACTAAACAAATCGGAAGTTTTTGATACAAAAATTGTTTACAAATCCTCAAAACTGCTAAAAATAATTGGTGAATATTACTTGAGAGCAACTAGTGATGATATTGTAACTACAAGCCTGCTTAAAAAAAATCAGAAAGGCAGTCTTTCCTATTACGGTATAAGCTGTACCTCAAAAATGTGTTCGAGTTCAAGTACACAGTGCATTCCAAAAAGCGATGGGAAAGCATGTACTCCATGTAATTATGGTACAGGAGACTGCACCAAAACGGTTTCGAGTGGCCTAACACCCTAGTATTCATTAAAAAAGTTAACTTCCGAAATTTTTACCTATTAAGTTCAGATTAAGTTCAGGAGATAATAGTTCTAAATTACACTAAATCTACAATATAAAACGATAAGTCGCCTTGATCAAAAAGGTGTTCTGAGGCCTTTGTCTTAAAAGTTGATTATCAACGATCGCACTAAAACCATTGTTTACATCTCCCATCCCGTTGATACCCTGTGACCACACGAAATAAATTTCAGAACCCGGTATATATTCCCACCTTGCTACCAGGTTAGACCTGAATTGTACAAAGGCAAAATCTGGATTGGCAACTGTATAATCTGTATAACCATCCCTGTTTTCATCAATATTATAATTGTTATTTTCAATTGAAATCTGGTTTTGATCATACCATTTTACCCGGTTATTAAGATCTTTTGCCTCGGGATTCACCACATAATTCAAATTGGAATAATCTGCTTTAAAAATATAGGGCTGTCCGTAATACTGAATAGTAAGATTGGGATTGATATTATAATTTAGCCTTAGGGTTGTACTGAATGTTTGTTGATCAATTTCACCAAGAATATACCTGGAATCACTACCAAAAGAACGTTCGGCAACATATTGTGTCTTACTGGGATTTTCAGAATACTCGGTATCCAGGGAAAGACTTAAAGAATTCAATGGCTGATAATTGAAGGTAAGCCTGTAGCTATCTAAACTAAAGTTATCCTGTTTTCCACGGGAATGAATGTATCCCCCCTTTACCGAAAGTTTCTTGCGCTGGTCACTTCCGGAAAAAATATAATAGTAATTTTCTTCATTATATCTCCATCGAGGGCCACCCCTCAAAAATGAATTAACAAAAATCCTTGGCTTGTGAGCCGCTCCACCTTCACTCCACCAGTTATTCTTATAATTTACAAATCCTTTGAGTTCATAATGCATACGATTATAATTCCCTTCAAAATCGTAAGCAGAACTTTGCTCTAATCGTAAAAACGCTTTTCTGAACCAGCTGGTGGGTTTATTAAAAAGTCTGCGAATACTTGCATACTGTTTTATTTCATCGGCCTGCCTGAGGTATCCCACATCATTGGTTTCCAGCTCGGGGGAAATCCATTTTCCACCAAAATCATACAGCCAGTTTCCTCCGCCGCTTTTCCCTATTTCTACCCGGCCACCGGTACCAGTTAAGGAAGTTCTTTCAGGATCAACTTCTACATGAGAAGCATCGGCTCTCTGGAATAAATGAACCATGGACTGCTGAGTATTCAGAATTGCCTCTTTACTTCCCTGTACATGACTTAAAACTGTATTTCCTTCCACATAATATTTTCGGTCTTTCCAATTATGTTGAAAATCCAGTCCGCCGGTATAAGCCTGAGTATGTAAAAAGGAAAACTGATTTTCCAGATTTCTGTGAGTGGTAGTGAACATCCCACCTATATAGCTGTTTTTATCATTGAAATCTTTCTGAAGTCTGCCTACAAAATAATTCGTTAACGGCTCAACCAGCTGCTGTTCTTTACTTCCATTTTCCATCACAACATTGGCATATTCCCTTGCGGTTACTGATTCCAGTACGCCAATGGTCCAGCCATTTTTAGTCTTTCCGCTGAATTTCCCGGCACCTAAAATTGTTGTATTATTTGGCTGATCTACATAAACGGTATTTGGACCAACGGCGGTGCCTTGCGGAGTACGCCCGATTCTGCGGGAAAAAAACAGGTTATCCTGATTACCTGTAAAATTAAAATCGAAGACACTTTTATTTTCAACAAAAAAGGGTCGTCTCTCTTCAAAGAAAATTTCAAAACCATCCAGGGAAACTGCGCCTGGATCGGCTTCTACCTGACCAAAATCAGGATTGATAGTCAGGTCCACAGTAAGATCGTTAGTCACACCAATTTTTGCATCCAGCCCGGCGGTTAGTTTACCATCACGCCCATCCCTGAACGGATTGCCTGTTTCCTTTTCATAAGAAGAATATCGGCCCACCGAATAAGGCTGAATTTCAAGTTGCTTTTGAGGCTCAAGGTCTTTTAATCCATGGAGTTCACCAAATTCGCTCACCCATCCCGAAGGATTAGCCGGAACGGGCTGCCAGGTAGAGCGTTCCTCTTTATTAAATATCCGGCGGGTAGACTGGATTCCCCATACCTGTTCTTTTTTATCACTGAAGCGCAGCTGACTAAGCGGAATTTTAATTTCTGCCGTCCAGCCCTCGTCATCAATATTGGTTTTCACATACCAGATTGGGTTCCAGCTTGAATCAAAATTTCCGTTATTTGAGATGAATTCATCTCCTTTTACTCCACTGGCCGAAATGGTAAAAGAAAACGCCGTACGATCATCGTTGTAACTGTCAATATTTAGCTCTACCCAGTCACCGGGAAAGTCATCCCGACGCCCCAATCGCTTAACTATATTTTCAGGATCTGGATCAAGACATTTGAAAGCCACATATAAATTATGGTCGTCATAGACGATCTTCATTTTAGTTTGCTCGGTAGGAGCCGTGTTATTATCAGGTTCAAATTCAACATAATTTGAAGTCCATTCCACAGCATCCCACGCAGTGTCCTGAATTAATCCGTCTATTTCTATAGGTGTTTTATCAGAAACGGAGGTGGTGTTATAAGTTCGGGGAGCAAAATTGAGATCTAGTTTTGTTTTTGCATTATTCTGGGAGTAAGTAATCTGAAAATAGATAAATAACAGAAGTAGGCAACTGGCAGACTTAGAATTCATATTCGTTTTTTGATTGATGGTTCTACTTAATTGATGATTTTATTTAAAGACTCCTAAACTTGTTTAATGTGACAGTGATGAGGCAGGAATATTATTTTTTTAACATTTTTGGCCGGCAAAATAAAAAAATTTGAATAAAAAAACCTCACAAATTATCATTTGTGAGGTTTTCTAACTAACACTAAAAACTACAAATATTAGGTTGGTTTATACTTTCATATACTCCAACTCTAAAATTCTTATCTGTGATGCCGGGGTATCTCCCGAATCATTCACATATTGATCAGATTCTATTTTGCTTACATCAAAGGAGAAAGTTCCTGTACCTAAATTAATGGTCTTCGAATGTGTATATGTCGCACCGTCTACCATCATGCTCAGGATTAAATTTCCTTCGCTCACTTCCCAGTCTCCGCTATCCATTCGGTCTGAAACACAGGAAAACTTATCCTGAGAATCTCCTGACTCGAAAGTCATGGTCGCATTGTTCGTTACAAACGTACCATCACTATTAAATGTTATACTCATTGTGTTAAAACATGAGGTTTCTTCAAGAAGATTGGTGTTTCCTAAATTATCATCGTTAAGATCAACCGCGGTATCGGCTATCATTTTAGAAAGCACCCAATGACCAATGAGATCATTGGAGGTAATCGCGGTCACATTACTTACCCTAAGAACTTCAGATTCTGCAGCATCCTCCTTACTACAACTGCTAACTATCATTCCAAATACTAATAAGCCTGCAAAGGCTTTCAATTTCATTAAATTCATCATCTTGAGGGGTGTTTTCAGTGACAAATATATGCCTGCTATTCCAATTTTTAGGACTTTTTTAACACAAATATTACCTTTTATCGATTTAAAACGTGTTTTACCGACTTATTATTTTATTAGAATTATAATGAATTTCGGAATAAAGCGAATTTTGCGGGTAAAAAATTATGAACTAGATTTGACTGAAAATCAGCTCCTTTGTGGCAAATAAAATTCTCTTTCCGGTATTTGCTATATGAATTTATAATTGTACATTTGCACCCCTGTTTTCCCGATTGAGACTCGGGCAAAAGGGATTGGAATGTTTAATAATACAGTAAAATCAATTAGTGTGGACACATTAAGTTACAAAACAGTATCGGCTAATAAGGCCACCAGAACCAAAGAATGGGTTGTGGTAGATGCTGAAGGACAAAATTTAGGTCGTCTTGCTTCTAAAGTAGCGTATTTACTAAGAGGAAAGCACAAGCCTAATTTCACCCCACACGTTGACTGCGGAGACAATGTAATTGTTCTTAACGCGCAAGGAGTCAACTTGACTGGAAAAAAATGGGACGCGAAAGAGTATATCCGTCACACAGGTTTTCCGGGTGGACAAAAAAGTCTTACAGCTTCAGAATTATTCAGCAAAAGTCCTGAGAGACTTGTTGAAAAAGCCATTAAAGGCATGCTTCCAAAAAACAAACTTGGAGCAGATTTATTCAGAAATTTAAAGGTTTATGTAGGATCTGAACACGATCACGAAGCTCAAAAACCTAAAACTATTAACTTAAACGACGTTAAGTAATGGAGGTAATTCACAAAATTGGCCGTAGAAAAACAGCTGTGGCCCGTGTATATGTTTCAGAAGGAAAAGGAAACATTACCGTAAACAAGAAAGACCTTAAAGATTACTTCACAACAGGAACACTTTTATACAAAGTGAACCAGCCAATGATGCTTACCGAAAACGAAGGAAACTTCGACGTTAAAATTAACGTTTATGGTGGTGGTATCACCGGCCAGGCTGAAGCAATCCGTCTTGCACTTTCCAGAGCAATGGTAGAGCTAGATGAAGAAAACCACAGCGCACTTAAGCCAGAAGGTCTTCTTACAAGAGATCCACGTATGGTAGAACGTAAGAAATACGGTCAGAAGAAAGCCCGTAAGAAATTCCAGTTCTCTAAACGTTAATATTATTCACCGGATTGATTTCCGGGAAGTTCTTAAAAAAATTAATCAAATTGTTGTTACTCTGTTCATGCCGGACAGGGGTTAGTTTAGCATCTAAACGGTCAGGGCCATACTAAAAAAGTAGCCACCTGGTTGTTGCTATCTCAACAGAAAGTAAACTATTACAAAAATGGCAAACAAAGTAGAAGTAAAAGAATTACTTGATGCTGGCGTTCATTTTGGACACTTAACCAGAAGATGGAATCCAAACATGGCTCCTTATATTTACATGGAGCGTAACGGAATCCACATCATCAACCTTTATAAAAGTGCTGCAAAAATGCAGGAAGCTGGTGAAGCTCTTGCTAAAATCGCGGCCAGTGGTAGAAAAATCCTTTTCGTAGCCACAAAAAAACAGGCAAAAGAAATCGTAGCCGAGCAGGCAGAAAAAGCGAACATGCCATACATTACCGAGCGTTGGCCCGGTGGTATGCTTACCAACTTCGTAACTATTCGTAAAGCTGTTAAGAAAATGGCTTCTATCGATAGAATGAAAAAAGACGGTACTTACAATACTCTTTCTAAGAAAGAACGTCTTCAGGTAGATCGTTTAAGAGCCAAGCTTGAAAAGAACTTAGGTTCTATTTCTGATATGTCCAGGCTTCCAGCGGCGCTTTTCGTTGTAGATACTACACGGGAGCACATCGCAATTAAAGAAGCTCATAAATTAAACATTCCAATTTTTGCAATGGTAGATACTAACTCAGATCCTCGTGAGGTTGAGTACGTAATACCATCTAACGACGATGCTTCTAAATCTATTAGCAAAGTTGTTTCTTACGTTGCAGATTCTATAGTAGAAGGACTTTCTGAAAGAAAATCTGAAAAGTCTACTAAGAAAAAAGAAGAAAAAGCTGCCAAAGAGGAAGATGTAGAAAAAGCTCCTAAGAAAGCTAAAAAAGAAAAAGCAGAAGCTCCTTCTAAAGATGCCGAAGATAAAAAGGCGATGAAAGAAGCTAAGAAGGATACAAAGCTTGAATCTAAGCAGGAAACTCTTGAGAAAGCAAAAAAATCTTCGAACGACGAAGAAGAATAAAATAACATTTTGATAATTTCCAGAAGTCGTTTAGTTCCTTTCTTAACCGTTAGTTTCTAAACGACTTTTTAAATAAAAAACATTATTATGGCTAAGATAACCGCCGCTGAAGTAAATAAATTAAGAAAAGCTACCGGTGCAGGAATGATGGACTGCAAAAAAGCCCTGGTAGAAGCTGATGGAGATTTTGATACTGCAATTGAATTGCTACGTAAAAAAGGTCAGAAGGTTGCTGCTAAGAGAGCCGACAGAGATTCATCTGAAGGTGCTGCTATCGCACAGGTAAATGGAGACAACACTAAAGGTGTGATCATTTCTCTAAACTGCGAAACAGACTTTGTAGCGAAAAATGATGATTTCGTAAAGCTAGCTAACGATTTCTCTAAAATGTCTCTTAACTACAATACTAAAGAAGAGTTATTAAAAGCAGATTACAACGGGATCTCTGTAGAAGATAAACTTACAGAGCAAACTGGTGTGATAGGTGAGAAGATCGAGATTGGTGCCTTCAGAACTTTAGAAGCTCCTTTGGTTGGATCTTACATCCATGCAGGTAACAAAATTCCTGTTCTAACAGGACTTTCTAAAAACGTAGAAGGAGCTGAAGAAGCTGCTAAAAACGTTTCTATGCAGGCAGCAGCCATGAATCCGGTTGCACTTAACGAAGAAGGTGTTGATCAGGCTACTATAGACAAAGAGATTGAGATCGCTAAAGACACTTTGAGAGAAGAAGGAAAGCCAGCAAATATGCTTGACAAAATCGCTCAGGGAAAACTTCAGCGTTTCTTTAAAGACAATACGCTTGTTCACCAGGCTTATATCAAAGACAACAAGCAAAGCGTTGCAGATTATGTTAAGTCTGTAGATAGCGACCTTGAAGTTGTTGGTTTTGAAAGAGTAGCTTTAGGATAAGCTAATTCTAAATAATTTCAATTAAGAGGTTTTATTCATTTAAAACCTCTTTTTTTATACACGTATTTTTCCATCGTCAAACGGAAGCGTCACCTTGAGCGCAGTCGAAAGGTCAGCTTCTCAAGAGATCCTGAATAAAGTTCAGGATGACCCAAACTATAAAAAAATGTCCAGTAAACCCTTCAAATTTAAACAGTTTAGCATAGATCAGGATCGATGTGCAATGAAAATTGGCACCGATGGAGTCCTGCTTGGAGCCTGGTCATCACTTGGTCATCATCCTGAAGGTATTCTCGATATCGGAACGGGAACCGGACTTATCGCCCTAATGATGGCTCAAAGATCTGATGCAAGTCTTATTGATCCGCTAGAAATTGAAGATAATGCCTATGAACAGGCTGTTGAAAATTTTGAAAAAAGCGACTGGGGAGATCGCCTCTTTTGTTATCACGCAGGTTTTGATGAATTTGTAGAGGAAATGCAGGATGAAGAGAAATATGATCTCATCATTTCCAATCCGCCATTCTATTCTGAAGATTATAAGACCGGAAACGAAAACCGCGATCAGGCCCGATTTTCAGATGCCCTTCCAATGGCTCAATTAATTGAAGGGGCCTCTCTCCTGCTTTCTAATAATGGTAATTTGGACATTATAATTCCATTTTCAGAAGAAATTAATGCCATCGAAATCGGAAAAAATTACAATTTATTTCCTGGAAAGATCACAAGAGTAAGAGGCACCAAAGAATCTCCTATAAAAAGAAGCCTTATCAGCTTCAGTTTTAAGAAAACTAATCCCAAAATTGATGAACTAGTTCTTGAAATTTCAAGGCACAATTATACCGAAGAATTCAGGGAGCTGGTCAAAGAATTTTACCTAAACCTGTGAGGTTTTGAAAACCTAACAGGTTTAATCAAAAAATAAAAGATTGCTTCTCATAAAAGACTTGGTTACATTTGTTACAAACACTACACAAATGAAACCAGATCTTTTTCAGGCTCCCGATTATTACAATCTTGATGAGCTTTTGACAGACGAACATAAAATGGTGCGTGATGCCACCAGAGAATGGGTGAAACGGGAAGTTTCACCGATTATAGAAGAAGCCGCACAGGAAGCAAAGTTTCCAAAACAACTTATAAAAGGCCTGGCCGAAATTGGCGCTTTTGGACCTTACATCCCCGAAGAGTATGGTGGAGCCGGTCTTGACCAGATCTCTTATGGCCTCATTATGCAGGAAATTGAAAGAGGAGACAGTGGAATTCGCTCTACAGCCTCGGTCCAGTCTTCCCTTGTGATGTATCCTATTTTTAAATATGGGACTGAAGAACAGAAAAAGAAATTTCTGCCAAAACTGGCTTCCGGTGAGATGATAGGCTGTTTCGGTTTAACAGAACCTGATCATGGCTCCAACCCCGGAGGAATGACCACCAACTTTAAGGACAAAGGAGATCATTACTTACTTAACGGTGCAAAAATGTGGATCTCTAATTCACCTTTTGCCGACATTGCTATTGTCTGGGCAAAAAACGAGGAAGGAAGAATTCACGGTTTGATTGCTGAAAGAGGCATGGAAGGTTTTACGACTCCGGAAACTCATAATAAATGGAGTTTAAGAGCTAGTGCTACCGGCGAGTTAATTTTTGACAATGTAAAAGTTTCCAAAGAGAATCTCATGCCTGGAAAATCAGGATTAGGCGCACCGCTTGGGTGTCTTGATTCTGCACGATATGGGATCGCCTGGGGAGCCATAGGAGCCGCTATGGATTGTTATGACACTGCATTGAGGTATGCCAAGGAAATAGTGCAGTTTGGAGTGCCAATCGCCTCTAAGCAGCTTCAGCAAAAGAAACTGGCAGAGATGGTCACCGAGATCACTAAAGCCCAGTTGATGGCCTGGAGACTTGGAACATTACGAAATGAAGGCAAGGCAACCTCAGCCCAGATTTCTATGGCCAAACGGAATAATGTTGAAATGGCCATTAAGATCGCCAGGGAAGCACGCCAGGTTTTAGGCGGAATGGGAATTACCGGTGAATACAGCATCATGAGACATATGATGAATCTCGAAAGTGTGATCACCTATGAAGGAACACATGATATTCATCTACTAATTACAGGTTTGGATATTACGGGTCACGCTGCTTTTTAATTAATCGTCATCTTGAGCAGCCTGTCCTGAGCGCAGTCGAAGGACAGTCGAAAGGTGAATAACTCACAAACAGACCCTAAAATAATTTGGGTGACGGGATAAGTATAATATGGACTTCGACAGGCTCAGTCCGACATTATATAAGAAATAATATTTCGTCAAGCTGAACTCGATTCAGCTTCTCAACAGATCCTGAAACGAGTTCAGGATGACATACTTTTAGGTAAGAATTATAAAAGATCAAAACAAGGGCAACGCTTACATCGCTTGCCCTTTTTATATTTTTCACAGCATTCTTCCTTTAAAGGTTTAGGTTTTTTAGCATAAACGCTCTCAACCCGAAGATAATCTTTCGATTTTTCAGAATAAAAGACGATGATATTTAGGCTTTCCATAATTTTTAAGGCCATCATTTTAATTTAACTCATAACACTGATTTTCTGAGTCAAACAAGCTTTAAAAAGTCTCCAGGATTTTCTTATTTCTCCTTCAGCTTATATCTTTGCACAAAATTTGAAAGTACTATGATTAAAGAGATAAACGAAAGTTTAGAACCTCTCACTAAAAAATTAATAGATCATTCATTATATAAAAAAATAAGCACCCCTGAGCAACTGCAAATTTTCATGGAGCATCATGTCTTTGCAGTTTGGGATTTCATGTCACTGCTTACCGCTCTTCAGGAAAAACTAACAAAAACTACAAATCCCTGGTTACCGGTAGGAAATCCGGAAACCCGTTATCTCATAAACGAAATAGTTCTGGCAGAAGAAACCGATATCAATATAAACGGTAAACGCCAGAGTCATTTTGAAATGTATCTTGATGCCATGACGGCTGCAGGTGCCAGCAAAAAGAAAATTGAAAACCTTTTGCTCCAGGTTAATCACGGAACCGATATTTTCCTAATCATCGCGGCCAGTAAATTACCCATAAGTATTAAGCTATTTTTAAAAAATACCTTTGAAGTCGTTTATAGCGAACAACCTCATAAGATCGCCGCGGCATTTACTTTTGGAAGAGAAGGATTGATCCCTAACATGTTCTCTTCAATTATTGAAAAAGTGCAGAAGAATTTTCCCGAAGAAGATCTGAGTCTGTTTAAGTATTATTTTGATCGCCATATAGAACTGGACGAAGATGAGCATGGCCCGATGGCTTATAAAATGGTTTCTGAACTTTGCGGAAAAGATCCCGATAAATGGGCTGATGCAAAAAGAACCGCCGAAACTTCCCTAAAAAGCAGGCTGGAACTATGGAATGGAATTGAAGCTGAAATTGAAGCTGAGACGACGGTTGAATGCGCATAGCAAATTCAATAGTCGCAAAAACACATAAAAAAAGACTGTCTAAAAAGCTGAGGAAACGTCATCCTGTCCCGATAGCTATCGGGATATTTCAGGATCTTAACAAATTGATTTTAAATTTAAGTTAGAAGCTGAAACAAGTTCAGCTTGACGAAAAGGTGCCTTTTTAGACAGCCTCTTTTTTATTTTTTTGAATAATTCTCTATTCCTCCGTAGTTGGAGCTATTTTTATTTCAAGTCCGTTTAATTCGTGGGTAATACGAATCTGGCAGCTAAGCCTGCTGTTATCTTCCACCAAAAATGCCTGATCCAGCATGTCTTCCTCTTCGATACTCATTTCAGGAAGCATATGCTCCAGGTTAAGCATATAGCACTGGCAGGATGCGCACATGGCCATTCCCCCGCAAATACCTATTGTACCTTCAGGAGCCAGTTCATAAGAACGTATAATTTCCATAAGGTTCATGTTCATATCTGTAGGTGCATCAACCGTGTGTGCTTCCCCTTCACGGTCTATTATGGTGATTTTAATATCAGACATTAATTAATACTTTTAATAACTTCTCTTTTTGCTTCTTTTTTGCTTCCGTCAAAACCATTCACACCACTCACCGTAGTATATTTCATTACGTATTTCTTGTCTGGATTTAATCTCTGGTAAGCACTCTGGCACATAATTGCTGCTTCATGGAAACCACAAAGAATAAGTTTTAGTTTTCCTTTATAGGTATTCACATCTCCAATAGCATATATCCCTGGAATATTGGTTTGATAATCGTATGCGTTATCAACCTTTATAGCGTTCTTTTCTATTTCCAGACCCCAGTTCCCAATGGGTCCAAGCTTAGGAGAAAGTCCGAATAAAGGGATAAAATGATCAATTTGCTTTTCTTCTTCGCCTCTCGCCTCATCTTTATGACGAATAATAACCGCTTCCAGCTTTTGTTCTCCTTTAAGATCAACAACTTCAGCATCTGTAATCAGGTTGATTTTTCCTATTTTTGAAAGCTCCTCTACTTTCTCAACAGAATCTAAAGCTCCGCGGAAGTCCTTTCTCCTGTGAACCAGAGAAACTTCTTTAGCGACATCGGCCAGGAATATAGACCAGTCTAAAGCTGAATCTCCTCCACCAGCTATGACTACTTTTTTATCACGGTAAACTTCGGGATCTCTAATAATGTATGAAACTCCGTTATCTTCATATTTCTGAATTCCGGGAATTGGAGGTTTACGAGGTTCAAAACTTCCCAGACCACCTGCAATAACCACTACAGGAGCGTGGTGCTTTGTTCCTTTACTGGTAGTCACTATAAAACTTCCGTCTTCCTGCTTATCGATAGTTTCTGCCCTCTCGCCCAGAGTAAAACCAGGTTCAAAGGGTTTTATCTGTTCCATAAGATTATCTACCAGGTCTCCGGCTAATATTTCAGGGAAACCTGGGATATCATAAATAGGTATTTTAGGGTATATCTCAGAACACTGTCCCCCGGCTTGAGGAAGAGCATCTATAAGGTGACATTTCATTTTAAGTAAACCTGCTTCAAAAACGGCAAAAAGCCCCGTCGGGCCGGCACCTATGATAAGTATATCGGTTTTAATCATGTTTCAATTCAATTAAAAGACCCGTAACTATTTTTCAATATTTACCACCTCTTCAATTTGAGGTACATATTTTTTAATAGTCATCTCCACACCGCTTTTCAGGGTCATCTGGTTTACGGTGCATCCTACACACGCACCTTCCAGTTGAACCTTCACACGCCGATCATCCTCTATAGAAACTAAAGAGATATTCCCTCCATCGCTTTCCAGAAACGGACGGATTTCGGCCAAAGCCTTTTCCACATTAATTTTAATTTCTTCGCTTGTCATTTATTTCTTTTTAACGGCGCTACACCCGGCCATAGTAGTAATCTTGATGGCTTCGGTTGGAGGCAGACTTTTATTTCGGTTTACAGTTTCCTGAACCATCTTTTTTGTAATTTCTTCAAAAGCAGCTTCCAAAGGAGTCGCTGTTTGAAGTGCTGCCGGTCGTCCAATATCGCCAGATTCTCTCAGGCTCTGCACTAATGGAATTTCTCCCAGAAATGGAACCTGCAGGTCTTCTGACAGATTTCTGGCGCCTTCCTTACCAAAGATATAGTATTTATTCTCCGGTAATTCTTCTGGAGTGAAGTAAGACATATTCTCAACAATTCCAAGAACAGGTACATTAATGCTTTCCTGCTGGAACATGGCCACACCCTTTTTAGCATCGGCCAGAGCCACATTTTGCGGAGTACTTACAATCACAGCACCGGTAATTGGTAAGGATTGCATTATAGAAAGGTGAATATCACCAGTTCCCGGAGGAAGATCCACGAGCAGAAAATCAAGTTCTCCCCAGGCCGCATCAAAAATCATCTGATTAAGTGCTTTAGCGGCCATAGGACCTCTCCAAACCACTGCCTGATTAGGCTTGGTAAAGAAACCAATGGAAAGTATCTTCACCCCGTAATTCTCCACAGGTTTCATTTTTGACTTTCCATCTATATTTACAGATAAGGGTCTTTCTGCCTCCACATCAAACATAATTGGAATGGAAGGCCCATAAATATCGGCATCCAGAATACCTACATTAAAACCCATTTTGGCAAGAGTCACCGCAAGGTTTGCCGTAACGGTAGATTTACCTACACCCCCTTTTCCTGAGGCGACTGCAATAATATTTTTAATTCCCGGAATTGGTTTTCCTTTGATCTCTGGTTTTTTGTTTTCCTTAGCCTCTACCTTCACGTTTACCTTCACCTTCGCTTTTGCATAGACTTTTTCATGGATCACTTTCATGACATCCACTTCAGCTCTTTTTTTAATGTGAAGTGCCGGATTCCCCAGAACAAGATCAACTACCACTTCATCCCCAAAAGTCATAACATTCTGGACAGCGCCACTTTCTACCATATTCTTGCCTTCGCCTGCAACAGAAATAGTTTCCAGCGCCTTTATAATTTCTTTTCTATCTAATTTCATACGTATGTTTTATCAGATTCCTTTTCCTTATATAGACTGATTCTAAACGCAAATATAAGTTGAATAGCTAAGAATACGAAGTAATTGGAAATATTAGATTTATAATGAGATAGCTGCTAATTATAGCGGCTTAGAAGCGATTTATTCTGAAATCTCCTTCATTGGATCCCAGAAGTATTTCTGAAAATTTTGTATTTGAAGATCTTTTACACTTACCCCTTCCGATTCCAGTAGCTGCTGCATCGCGTCGCTACCACCAAAATGGCTTTTGCCCGTTAGCATACCATTGCGATTAACCACTCTGTGTGCAGGAACATCCTCAAAATTCCTGGAAGAATTCATTGCCCAGCCCACCATACGGGCACTTCGGGCAGCGCCAAGATATTTAGCAATTGCACCATAGGAGGTGACCCTCCCTTCAGGGATCTTTCGGCAAACCTCATAGACTCGTTGAAAAAAACCGGAATTATCTTTCAATTATCAGGTATAAAAAATTCTAAACAGAATTATCATCACCAGAACGATCATTAGTCCGGCCATGAAGTAATTTGAATATCTTGAAACTTTTTCGGCCTTTTCTTCAATCTTATTAAAAAAGAAGACATAGATATAAAGTGAAGTAAAACTACCCAGTGCCGCCGCAATAGCGAAAGAGAAAATCAAAGACCAGTCATAACTCACGCCTGTGGTTAGATTCATCGCTCCTGCTACGGCCACGAAATACGGAATAGGAAAAACGTTTAGAGCTGCAATGAGCATCCCTTTAAAAATACTATGAGCATTTCCTTCTTTCCTGGTATGACGAATTCCCTTTTTCTGTTTTGCTTTAACAAAGAAATAAATCCCTAAAATTGAGAATATCACCAGTCCGGCCCTTAAAAACATCCTTTTAACAAAAGGATGATCAAAAATATACTTCGCCAGCAAAACTGCTATCAGGGCCTGAAGTAAAATTACCATACCAGCTCCAATAGCCACGTAAAGTCCATTTTTCTTACCGCTTTCCACACAGGTTTTGGCAACGGTCATATTTACCAGACCCGGAGGAACTACACCAATAAATGCAGCAAAGTAAGTAATCAGGAATAGTTTTGTTTCTTCCAAATCGCCTAATTAATTCTAAACCTTATGTAGGTTATAGGTTTTCCTTTCTCAAGATACTGCTTTTCATAGAAAGTTTGTATCCCGGTAACCTCTTTTGGTGAGTACTCATTACTATAGATATCATGATGCGAATACAGAATCTCATGACCCTCGCCATGCAATAATCCCAGAGTATAACCATGCATAAATTCCGAATCGGTTTTTAAATGCACTTCTCCCTGTTCTTTTAAAATCTTTTTATAGCGATTTAAAAATTCAGCGTTGGTTAAACGGTGTTTTGTTCTCTTATATTTAATCTGAGGATCCGGGAAAGTGATCCAGATCTCACTAATCTCATTTTCGGCAAATACATACTCAATAAGTTCTATTTGAGTACGCACAAAGGCTACATTCTCCAGATTTTCTTCCAGTGCTGTTTTTGCTCCTCTCCAAAATCTGGCTCCTTTAATATCAATACCAATAAAATTTTTATCGGGATTTTGCCTTGCCAGTTCAACGGTATATTCTCCCTTACCACACCCAAGTTCAAGAACAATCGGTTTTTCATTTTTAAAATAAACCTGGCTCCAGTTCCCCTTTAAATCAAGTGAATTATCTATAAGCTCTTCGCGTGAAGGCTGGATTACATTTTCGAATTTTTCATTCTCCTTAAAGCGTTTTAGCTTATTCTTACTTCCCACTAAAAATAAAAATTTAGGTTTAATATTCGCTAACTATTCAGCATGCAAAGTTAAAGTATCTATTTTAACACCTTTACTTCTCATCAATTAATTTTCAGAATTAAAATATAGAATGTTAAAAAGGAAAGCGAAGAGAGAAGATTATCCAGGAATTTTAGATCATCAAATTATTATCTGAACCACCTGTAAAGTATGATAAGTATTAGCATAGCTACGACAGAACAAATAATCCCAATCACTATGAGTCCTGAGTTTTCCATGCTTTGATTTTTTTTAAATTAGAGCTATACTGCTCCATAACCAATTTGTTAAATTATAAACTTAAAAGGAAAGAAATAAAGCATCATAAATGAAAAAGAAGGAAATACGAGCATACATATTTCCTTCTTTTACTAAATTGGTTAGGTTGTAATTAACCAAAGCCTTCAATTACTAAAAAGGCCATCTCCTTATACCCTACAATAAACAAGAAGATGTACTAATATAAGTACCAGAAAATATTTTGTTTAACGTTATGAGTTAAATATTTGACTCAATAACCAGAGATATTTTCGGAAAGTATTAATGATAAAAAATCAGAGAATAACAGCCAGTTGCTATAACTAGTATTCATCATCTCTTTTAAAGAAGTAACGTTTAATGCGCTTATGTATCTTTTTCTGAAAGAAAAGCATAAAGAAAGCCAGGGCAAGCGTAGCCCAAGCAAAAACGATCATAATTATTTTGAAAAAACCTAAATCCATGTATGTCTCAGGTCCTGTATTAGTCTTTATAAATTTTTTGAATTAAGAGAAAAGCAACTATTGCTACTATAGCAATAAAAACCCCGAATTCAATCATTTTCATCCTTATTTGCCTCAAGTTTAAATGGTTAAAAACTAAACATTTGTTAAAATGATTTTAAAACTGAAATCGCATTAATCATTTTCCTGATTGTATAATTTTTTAATGTATATCCGTTTTTAGTCATAATAGTTATCTCGTCACCCTGAATTTATTTCAGGGTCTCAATTTATAATGAGGATTTATAGTATTTTAAGATTCTGAAACAAGTTCAGAATGACGCACTTTATTAAATTAGG
>JAGXII010000132.1 GCA_024635735.1 Christiangramia sp.
CCAGGATGGTACGGCATATTATGAAAGCACCAGAGATGCCGCAACTCACTTTTTCTTTGACAGCCTTAGGAAAGGGACATATGTTTTGGAATATACCGTACGAGCCAATAACGCCGGGAATTTTTCAAATGGAATCACAAACATTGAAAGTATGTACGCACCTGAATTTTCTGGTCATACCAAAGGGATAAGAGTGGAAATATATGAGTAGGGAATTTTCTCATTTAAACTCCAGAAACCAGGGCATATTAAATTATTAGTTTGAAAATGATATCTCGGCCTTCCTTACGCGAGCCCATTTTTTTGCCCCAATCCCTGATTGCTTTTTCGGTAGAAGTCAAAAAATCAGGTATCTATTAGACCTCCTGCAGAACAGGTACTCTAATAACTGGGAAAATATTTGAGATGTAGGTTAAGGTGGTTAGGAATAATAAATACTGATCAATCCCTGAAGCTCTTCCAGTTCCAAAGACGGGATTTTCTTTTTGTGCTTTTATTCTTCACCGGCTCCTTATCTAAAAGTGAATAAAGCATTTCCATTTCATTTTCCGGAAGTTCCTGAGCCATAAATCGTGCATTATTATCCATCACCATATATTTTAAGTTTTATTATCCAGAACTTCTGTACAGATCTAAAAGTAAATCACCGATTAATAAAATTATGTCAAAAGAATCATAAAAATTTTATAATAAAGTGCCAGATTTCTAATTCCAAATCCCGGTTCTGTAGGCACTCAAAAAATGGTAACAGCGTAAGGAAGTAAATCAAACTGAAAATAACCATTCAGCTATCACCTCATTAATGAATTCTTTATCCCGGGAATCAAAAAATGGAAAACGCTCAGGATAAAGAAAGTAAATTTTAGATGTCGTTTTAGAAATATTATAACCATGGGCGCTCTTATAAAAAGAATTGTGATTTTTTGGAAGAAAAATTTATTGGGAATATATGACATTAGCCATATTAATCTCTATCTTAACCTATACAATATGAATCATTTAGGGAGCAAACGGATATAAAGGGGTAGACAATTAAATCCAGAGAGGAATATTTTTATAAAATATTCAAATAATTATGATCTATAACTATTGCAGCGCCCACTTCCCACGCAGAAGTTAATTCCTTTAAATACCAACCAACTTAATATGATAAAAAAGAGAGAATCACCAATTGAAATCCCTGCAGACGAATTCAAAAAGCTGGGTTATCAGTTAATAGATTCTATTTCTGATTTTATTGAAAACGTTGGTGAAGGATCGGTTACTACAGGTGAAACTCCTAAGCAAATACAAACTCTATTAGGTGACGAATTTTTGCCGGAAAATGGTACCTCTGTTGAAGAATTAATTTCTAAAACTTCAGATTTATTGTTTAACCATTCCTTACTCAACGGGCATCCTAAGTTCTTTGGATATATTACCTCTTCCCCTACGCCCATTGGGGCACTCGCAGATCTCTTAGCCGCTGCTGTTAACCCAAATGTTGGTGCGAACATTTTAAGCCCCATGGCTACCGCCATAGAAAAGCAAACGGTAAAATGGATCGCCGAATTTATTGGCGTTTCTCCCAATTATGGAGGTATTTTGGTCAGTGGCGGGAATATGGCAAATTTTACAGCTTTCCTCGCCGCAAGAACTGCAAAAGCTCCTAAGAGCTTAAAAACCGACGGCCTTGGAAGCATCTCTGGAGAAATGGTTTTTTATTGTGCAGAGACCACTCATACCTGGGTAGAGAAAGCAGCTGTATTATTTGGTCATGGCACGAAAGCCATTCGTTGGATACCTACTGATGTTGACAATAAAATGGATACTACCATTTTATTCCAAACTATCAATGAGGATCTAAAGGCCGGTAAACAACCCTTTCTTGTAATTGGAAACGCTGGGGATGTGAGCACCGGCGTGGTGGATAATCTTTCTGCGATTGCTAGTATATGCAAGGATCGGGAACTATGGTTTCATATTGACGGAGCCTATGGAATTCCGGCAGCTGCAATTCCGCAGTACAAAAAATTATTTGACGGAATTCAGGAAGCTGACTCTATTGCTCTTGATCCCCACAAATGGCTTTATGCCCCTCTTGAAGCTGGTTGTACTTTAATTAAGAACCCACAACATCTCCTTGACACTTACAGTGCACATCCGGTTTATTATAATTTTGATAAGAATACAGACGAACCTTCTCACAATTATTATGAATATGGTTTTCAGAATTCAAGAGGGTTCAGGGCACTGAAGATTTGGATGGCATTCCAACAGGTTGGAAAAAGTGGTTACATTGAAATGATCAACAACGATATTGAGCTATCCAAGCTGCTATTCCAGGAAGCTGAAAAACATTTAGAGCTTGAAGCGGTGACACAAAACCTAAGCATCACCACCTTGAGGTATGTTCCTTCCGATTATTCAAAGGAGGGCAATGCCGGAAATAAATATTTAAATGAATTAAACGAAAAGTTGGTAAATGAATTACAACAAGGGGGAAAGGTATTTCTATCGAATGCCATAGTTTCAGAAAAATATTGTTTAAGATGCTGCATTGTGAATTTCAGAACCTCAGGAAAAGATATTTTGGAAACCATAGATATTATTGTGGAAGAAGGCCGCAAAGTGCATGATTCTCTTCAGTTAATTTTATAATCACTAAGCTTTCCGGGGGCAGAAGTCAAACCATCAGCTTTTTTCATATTTAAAGAATATTGTGAAAATGCTTCCCTTTCCTACCTTGCTCTGGACTTCCACCTTTCCGCCTATTGCCTCAATCTGATTTTTAGTTATAAATAATCCTATCCCCCGGGCATCCTCATGTGAATGAAAAGTCTTATACATTCCAAAGAGTTTATGACCATGTTTTTGCAGGTCTATTCCTATACCATTGTCTTCAATCTGCAGTTCTAAATATTCCTTTGTTTTACGGGCGCTAAATTTTAAAAAAGGCTGTCTTTCTGAAGAGCGATATTTAACAGCATTGGTAGAAAAATTAAGTATGATACTTTCCAGGTAGGCTGGCAAGGCAAAAACATTATATTCTTCAGAAATATTATTGTGAACTATTAGCCCCGATTTTTGAATAATAACATTTATGGACCTCAGCGCTTTATCAACATAATTCCGGAGGTTAAGAGAATGAATATTTTCAGAAACAGAAGTATTTATCATTGCAACTTCATTTAAGTGGGCAATAGTTTCTTTTAAGTTCCCTGATGATTTGAAGAGCATTTCCACAACCTCATTATCTCTAAGATGGGGTTGTTCATCTTTGAATATGTCCAGAAGCATTTCAAAATTCCCTGAATGGGATCTAAGATTGTGAGAAACGATATGAGCAAAATTTCGTAATCTCTGGTTCTGGTCGGTGGATAAATCGAGTACCTCCTTAAGTTCCTTCTCTGCTATTTTAAGAGCTGAAATATCTGTAATTTGACCTATTAATTCATGTGGCTTATTATCTCTATTTTTAATCACAGAAACGGATAGCAAAATTGGAATACTTTCTCCATTTTTATGTAGAAAACGCTTTTCTTTCTGAAGGCTAATATTTTCTCCGCTTAGCAGCTTCATTAGATCCTTCCTATCATCTGCTATGTCCTCAGGATGTGTAACCTCTAAAAAATTCAGTTTTTTTAATTCATTTTCAGAATATCCCAGCATCCTCCACAAACTCTCGTTAACTGCTGTAAAATTTCCTTCTATATCGGTAATAGACATACCATCCGCGGCATTTTCAAAGGTTCCTCTAAAGGTCTCCTCACTTATCCTTAGTTTTTCTTCAGCTTCTTTAAGGAACGAAATATCCTTAATCTGAGTTATAAAGTGGAAAGGGTCTTTGTTTTCATCACGAACAATGGCTACAGATACAATAATGTGTTTTATCTTTCCGCTTTTTTGAATAGCGCGTTTTTCCATTTGGTAAAAATCCCGTTCACCCTTCAATAGTTCTGTCCAAAGCCTAAGATCTTCTTCAAGATCTTCGGGATATGTCACTTCCTGGAAATTGAGAGTTTTAAGCTCGCTGGCAGTATAGCCCATAATTTCACATAACCTGTCATTAACTTCAATACAGGTACCGGTATCATCTGTGATCGCCATACCGTCTGCTGCACTTTTAAAACTTCCCCTGAAAGTCTCTTCACTTATCCTTAATTTTTCTTCAGCTTCTTTCCAATCGGTAATATTGTGCAATGCTATTACGGCCCCACTTACATTTTTTTCTCCATCGTACAGCCGGGCACCACTTGCGACTATAAATCTATCCCTTTCGTTCTCAGGTTTTAATAACATTTCAGGATATCTAATGGTACCATTCTGGAGCATATCTATAAGCCCTAATTCTTCAGTTCTGAACAATGTTTTGCCATCAGGATGATATAAATTATAATAGCTCGCAAATTCCGTTTGCGGAATATCTGTAGCAGGCAATCCATGCCATTTTTTTGCAGTTTTATTAAAAAGGTTTAGTTTCCCCTTATTGTCGCAGGCAATAATACCTACATTTACGGTGTCAAGAACGGTCTCCAGTAGTTGCTCTCTTTGAAAATCCAGTTCTGGATTGTATTCTATGTGTGAATAATCATACACTTTTTTGACTGCAATCACCACTGTTCCTTCAATACAAATGGACTTAAAAATCATGGGAATTAAAAATCCTTTTGCGTGAAGAAAGCTAATTTCGTTAGAGAGAATGTTGCCTGCGTAATTGTTTGGATCGAGGACCTTCTCAATTTTTTCAAGGTTTGACGGGGAAATAATTTTTTTCCAGGTTAAAGTTTGTGCTTCCTTGTAACCAAGAGAATGCGCTAACTTGGGGTTGAACCAATTTTCGTCAGAATCTTCTTTATTACAGATGGCCACCCCATGCAAACCATGTTCCTGCGTAAATTCAAAAATCTCTTCGTTTCTGAAGATTATTGAAAATGCTTTGGTGGTAAATTCATTCATATTGACATCATTTTTGTAGAATTCCACACTTATTGGTTAAAATATAGAAGATATTTATGAGACATTTTGAGCTTTGTTGCAGGAGATTGTTGGACAAGTATCAGGACAAGTATATGAGACAGAAATCCCTGAATACTGATAAAAGTCTCTATCTCCATTTCAAAAAAATCCCCATTTAACTGGATTTGGTAAATTACTTTTCCGGTGTGAGAAATACTGAAAAAATGGAACCCTTTCCTACTATACTCGAAACTTCTATTCTTCCACCTCTGTTCTCAACCATACGTTTCACAATAAATAAACCTAATCCCGAACCTTCAACATCCGAACTAATACGAAAATACTTATCAAACAATTCCGGCATGTATTCTGCCTCAATTCCACGACCATTATCTTCAACTTCCAGTAGGATTCCCTGAGAAGTGTCTTTAGTGCGCACAGTGATTTTTGGAGCTCGATTCGGCTCCCTGTATTTTATTGCATTGGAGATAAGGTTAAATAATATACTTCTTATCTCTTTTTTTGGATATTTAATACTTTTAATGTCCAAAGCAAGGTTCATAATAGTATTTGTTGAATTGATAAGATGTTTCAGGTCGCTGTTAATTTCGC
>JAGXII010000133.1 GCA_024635735.1 Christiangramia sp.
GGTCTGATCGATACACAGCAAAAAACTATTATAGATACAAATAATAAATATTCAAATTCCAATAATTTGAATATTGAAAGTTGGGTTTTCGATAATTGGGGAGTTCCTTTTTTTATAGACAACGATGCAAGAATGGCAGCGGTTGGAGAATGGAAATATGGAGCCGGGAGAAAAACCAATGATCTGGTGATGGTTACTTTGGGTACCGGAATAGGTACTTCTGCAATTATTAACAGTAGAATATTAAGAGGGAAGCATTACCAGGCCGGATGTTTGGGAGGACATTTTATAGTAAATGTAAATGGTAAAGTATGTAATTGTGGCAATACCGGTTGTGCTGAAGCCTATGCATCTTCCTGGGGAATCATAGATCGAATAAAAGACGATCCAGATATTGAGGATAGCGTGCTTTCCGGGACAGAAAACATCACTTATAAAGAAATTTTTGAAGCAGCGCGCAGTAAAGACATGCTTGCCTTAAAACTAGTAAAAGAAAGTATAGAGGTATGGTCTGCAACTATTATTAACCTTATCCACGCTTACGATCCGGAGGTTGTTATTTTGGGAGGTGGTATTCTGGAAAGCGCAGATTTAATTCTTACGGAAGTTAAAGAAATAGTGCATAAAAGATCATGGACGCCCTGGGGAGAAGTTGAAATTAAACCATCTCAATTAAAAAATGCAGCAGCTTTATTCGGTTTGAATTATTCATTACAACATGATATGAAACAATGACTCAGTATTTAAAAGGAAAATCGAAGTACGATAAACAGCCTTTTGTTCAATTGAATGATCAAACAGGCTTTTGGACAGGCTGGGGAAACATAATTGATATTATCAGGTCAAAAGTAGAGAATCAAAGCAGCGGCAAAAAAGTTGTGGTTATCGATTGTTATCAGGGAGTATTGACAAAAGATATTATTTCAGCTTTAAAAAAGGGACTTTCAGCCAATATATTTTATAGTGAAGATTTAATGATTTCTTCTGAAGAGATTGAAAAATTGGTTTTTCCCGATGTTACAGACGATGAGGTCTTTGGGTATCTTACAAGGTTGAAATTAGAAGAGTTTTTTAGCAGTGTTAAAATCGAAGAAACTCGTAAGGAAATCTCTAACATTAAATCTGATATTACCATCATTTTCGGGATAGGAGCTTCATTGATCTACCCTAATGCAGATGTTCTTGTTTACTTGGATATGCCTCGTTGGGAGATTCAACAACGTTTTAGAAATAATCTAATTTCTAATCTCGGTGTTCAAAATAATAACCAGAAAACATCTTCACAGTATAAGCGATCCTACTTTGTGGACTGGCGTGTTTTAGACAGGCATAAAAAAGATGGGATGCACAAATGGGATTTGGTAATAGATACCACTTTACCTGAAATACCAAAAATGATTACTGGTAAAGATCTAAGACTAGGTCTGGAAGCCACACTTTCCCGACCTTTCAGGCTGGTGCCATTTTTTGATCCAGGGCCGTGGGGAGGCCAGTGGATGAAAAACTATCTAAATCTGGATAAAGATGAAATTAATTTCGCCTGGGGTTTTGACTGCGTCCCTGAAGAAAACAGTGTTTTTTTTAAAATAGGGGAAGAGCTTTTTGAGACACCAGGAATTAATCTGGTTTTTTATTCTTCAAAAAAGCTTTTGGGTGAAGCTGTCTATGCCAGATTTGGGGAGGAATTTCCAATTCGATTTGATTTTCTAGATACCATGAAAGGAGGAAATCTCAGCCTTCAGGTACATCCTACAGTTCAGTATATACAGCAGGAGTTTGGCATGCATTACACGCAGGATGAAAGTTATTATATCCTGGATTCCGGTGAAGATGCATATGTATACTTAGGCTTAAAGGAAGAAATTTCAATAGAAGAGATGAAACAGGAATTGACAGATTCTCATAAGGATGGAAATAAAACTTTTAAAGCCGAAAAATATGTGAATAAATGGAAAGCAAACAAGCATGATCATTTTCTTATACCCGCCGGAACTATACATTGTTCAGGCAAAAATACCGTAGTGCTGGAAATAAGCGCGACGCCTTATATTTTCACTTTCAAGCTCTGGGACTGGCAGCGTCTAGGATTAGATGGAAAGCCCAGACCTATAAATATAGAAAGAGGATTTAAAGTTTTGGATCAAAGCCGAACCACAGGCAGGGTAGAAAAAGAACTTATTAATAATATAGAAGAAGTACGTAACGAGGAAGGCGTTAAAGAGGAGAAAACAGGACTGCATTCTTCCCAGTTTATCGAGACCAGAAGGCACTGGTTTACCAAAAAAGTCATTCATAATACAAATGGAAGTGTAAATGTTCTAAATCTTATTTCCGGAAAAGAAGCTATAGTTGAAAGTCCTTCCGATGCCTTTGATCCATACGTTGTGCATTATGCCGAGACTTTTGTTATTCCGGAGAATGTAAAAGAATATTCTATTCGACCCTTTGGTGATAGTGAAGGTGAAGAATGCGTAACGATTAAGGCTTCCGTAAGAATTCAATAAAAATTTTAAAACATGTCAAAATTTACTACAAAACCAATTCCTCCAAATAAGCCAGAAATAAAATACGTGGAAAGACCTTGGGGATCATTCAAGCAATTTGCCAATAACGAAGATTGTACTGTTAGTTTAATGATGGTGCTGCCGGGGCAACGGCTGAGTCTTCAGTCTCATACAGGGAGGGCAGAGTTATGGATTGTTTTGGACGATAATGCATTAATCCAGGTAGATGATGAAATAAAAAGTTATAATTCGGGTGATGAAATCTGGATTCCTGCCACCTCAAAACACCGATTATCCTGCGAAAGTGAAAAACCTATTAGAGTTTTGGAAGTCGCTTTTGGTAACTGGCAGCAGGAAGATATCACTAGATATTCTGACGATTATAGCCGGGATTAAAGACACTTAAAAACTTAATTCCGTGCCAAGCATATAAGCCATGAAAAAACCAGGGAAATTACTGCTAATAACTATTGCATCTGCATTTGGGGGACTTCTATTCGGTTACGATACTGGTGTAATTAATGGTTCTCAATATTATTTAAGTCAATATTTCGATCTAAATGCAGTAATGAAAGGCTGGGTAGTGGGTAGTGCCCTGCTTGGCTGTTTTTTAGGAGCGGTGGTATCTGGTATTTTGAGTTCGAAATTTGGAAGGAAGAATTCTTTAATTATTTCGTCCATACTTTTCTTGCTTTCCGCGTGGGGTTCGGGCCTGCCTCAGTTTTTGCCTCAAACGGTTTCAATTCTGGTGATCTCAAGAGTGATTGGTGGCATTGCTATTGGAATAGCTTCTATGAATGTGCCGATATATATCGCGGAAATTGCACCAGCGAAAAAGAGAGGAAATCTTGTCTCTTATTATCAACTGGCCATAGTTATAGGTTTCTTTCTGGTTTTTGTAGTTACTTATCTTGTAGCAGAAACTTTAACCCAAACCGATAATATTCAAAATGGCTGGCGCTATATGTTCTGGTCTGAAATTATTCCGAGTTTAATTTTTTTAGTTCTCTTATTTTTTATTCCTAAAAGTCCAAGGTGGCTGTTGCTCATAGGGCAGAGAAAAAAATCTTTGGAAATTTTAACCCAGATTCATGGGAATGAATTAGCCAGAGAGGAATTCGATCAAATAAATAATTCTATTAAAAAGCAAAAGGAATCCTCCACGGCTTCCATCTTTACTTCTAAAAACATCAAAATCATAACCATAGGTGTGATTTTAGCGACACTTCAGCAATTCACCGGAATCAATGCAGTGCTCTATTATGGCGCAGATATCTTTGAAAACTCCCTGGGCATTGCCGGAGACGATCTCTTGAGTCAGCAAATTTTACTTGCGGTTTTTAATTTGCTGTTTACCTTCATCGCTATGGTGACAATAGATAAAATTGGGCGTAAATTTTTGATCTACATTGGTTCCGTAGGCATGATACTAGGATTTTCTATGCTGGGTCTTTCGTTATATTTTATGAATGTGGGAATAATTTCTCTCATTGGCGTGTTATTATTTGTAAGTTCTTTTGCGGTATCTATGGGCCCAGTAGTTTGGGTTCTATTATCTGAGATGTTTCCTAATAATATAAGAAGTATAGCAATGTCTATTTCTGTTGCTGCTACATGGATCGCTAATTATTTGGTTTCTCAAAGTTTTCCAGTGATCGTAGATAGTTCTATTAATAACAATTCCTGGAATGGTTCATTGCCCTATTTTTTATTCATATTCTTTATCCTGATTACCATCGTTTTCACCCATTACTTTATTCCGGAAACCAAGCAAAAGTCTTTGGAAGCACTTGAAGATTCATGGAATAAATAAAGGGAATTTTCTAAACCCTTTTTTTCAATATCGACTAAACTTGTAATTTACCAAGGCTCAGATCTTACTCAGGTTAATAATACTACATTTTTTACACTGTAAAATACGATTTTGATAATATAAATAGGAGTTTGTGCATAATTTGTCACAAAATTCGTGAATTCTATAAATCGATAATTTTTAAGTTATGTCAGCTTTATTTAAAAAATACATTTTCATATTAACTTTAATGCTTACCTGCCATTTCTATGCTCAGGAGAAACCAAATATTATTGTAATCCTTACAGACGATATGGGTTATGGAGATATCAGTGCTTTCAATAGCGAGTATATGAAAACCCCTAATGTGGATAGAATTGCTGAAGAAGGAACAAAATTCACTCAATATTATACTGCTGCACCAATCTGTTCACCTTCCAGGGTGAGTATGCTTACCGGGATGTATCCCGCAAATTGGAATTTCACGACATTTTTGAATGATAGAAAAAGCAATCTGGAAGCAGAACAGGCAAACTATTTAAATACCGAGGCACCTTCCATGGCTTCCATTTTCAAGGAAGCCGGTTATGCTACAGGACATTTTGGAAAATGGCATATGGGCGGTGGCCGTGATGTACAGAATGCCCCTGGCTTTAAAAATTATGGATTTGATGAGCATGTAAGCACATACGAAAGCCCCGATCCTGATCCATTAATTACGGCTACAGACTGGATTTGGTCGCCACAGGATAGCATTAAAAGATGGGATCGTACCCGTTATTTTGTAGATAAGACCCTTGCTTTTCTAAAAAAGAATAAAGGAAAAAAGCCAAGCTTTATAAATCTTTGGCCAGACGATATGCACACTCCCTGGGTTCCTGAAGTACAGGAAAGATATACCGGAAAATTCCCAATGAATCCGCAGGAAGAAAAAGCATTTACGATGGTACTTGAAGAATACGATCGTCAAATGGGAAGATTGCTTGATGGATTAAAAGAAATGGGAATTGAAGATAATACGATAATCATTTTTACCAGCGACAACGGGCCTTTGCCGAGTTTTAGAGGCAGCCGTGCAGCAGGTTTAAGGGGCACCAAGCTTTCTCTTTATGAAGGAGGAATTCGGATGCCCTTTATTATCAGGTGGCCTGGTCATGTGCCGGCGGGTAAAACCAACAATAATTCAGTAATCAATTCTACAGATTTGCTTCCCAGTTTAGCGGCAATGGCAGATGTGGAGCTTCCCCCTAATTATAAAGGGGATGGGGAAGATATTCATAAAGCTTTCCTGGGTGAAGAAATAAGTCGTGATGGGGATATGTTTTGGGAATATGGCAGAAATCCATATGCTTTTAATTTTCCAAAAGGTAAGGACAAAAGCCCCAATTTAGCTATCCGTTCTGGCAAATGGAAACTGTTGGTAGATTATCATCAGAACGATGTGGAATTGTACGATATGGAAGAGGATAAGTTTGAAACAACAAATGTTGCAAAAGATCATAAGGATATAGTTAAGGACTTGAAATCAAAATTAGTTACCTGGAGAATGTATATGCCTACCTTGACTCCAGATAGAATGAATCCAAAATAAGACTCTAACATGCTCGTACCCTACAAAAAGTTTTTAGTTCCATTCTTCTTAATCTACGTTTTTTATACAATAAACGCACAGGATAAGAGGCCTAATATTATTGTGATCCTGGCAGATGATATGGGGTATTCAGATATTGGATGTTATGGGGGCGAGATAGATACACCAAATATCAATAATCTGGCATCTAACGGATTAAGATATAAGCAGTTTTATAATGCTGCCAGATGTTGCCCGACCCGGGCAGCTTTAATGACGGGAGTATATCCGCATCAGGCGGGAATGGGATGGATGGCCGCGGCAGATCTGGGAACACCGGAATATGCGGGAAACCTAAACAATACAAGCGTTACCATAGCTGAAGTTTTAAAAAGTGCAGGGTATAAGACATACATGACTGGTAAATGGCACCTTACGAATGATCGAAAAACCCGAGGCGAGGTTAAAGATAACTGGCCAAAGCAACGTGGTTTTGACCATTATTTTGGAATCATTCCCGGGGGAGCCAATTATTTTACACCAACGATATATAGCGGAAACAAAAAATACCAGGCGCCTGATGATTTTTATCTAACCAATGCTATTAGCGATACTTCGGTGGCTTACATAGACAAGCATTTTAATTCTGAAGAAAAGAAAGACCCTATGTTTATGTATGTGGCTTATACCTCGCCGCACTGGCCCTTACATGCATTACAAAAAGACATCGATAAGTACAGAGAAACCTACAAAATTGGCTGGGATAGTTTAAGAAAACAACGTTTTGAAAAGCAAAAAGCACTGGGATTGTTTTCAAAAAATACAACTATGAATCTGCGGGATGAAGAAATTCCGGCCTGGGATGATGTGCCGCCGGCTAAAAAGGAAGAAATGGCGATGCGTATGGCCATTTATGCGGCTCAGGTAGATATAATGGATCAGGGAATAGGAAGAATAGTCAGTGAACTCAAACAAAATAACGCCTTAGAAAACACATTAATTTTCTTTTTAAGTGATAATGGTGCCTGTGCCGAATTTATTAGTAGCGGAAAAAGTAAAAAAATAGACGGAACTGCAGATACTTTCGAGAGTTATAGAATCAATTGGGCCAACGTGAGCAGTACTCCTTTTAAAGAATATAAACATTATACCTATGAAGGTGGTATTGCTACACCTATGATTGCGCATTGGCCGAAAGGAATTAAGAAGAACCTGAACGGCGGTTTTGCAAACAGCTACGGTGAAATTATGGATATAATGGCTACCTGTGTTGAAGTAGCGAATACCGATTATCCAAAAGAATTTAAAGGGCACCAAATTACTCCAAAACAGGGGAAAAGCCTAGTGGGGAATTTTAGTGGTGAGGATATTGAAAGAGGAAAGATATTTTGGGAACATGAGGCTAATATTGCTCTGCGCGATGGAAAATGGAAAATGGTGGCCAAGACAGAACCAAATAATGATTTTAGCAAATCTTCTTTAAGACTTTATGATCTGGAAGCTGACCCCACAGAAATGAATGACTTAACTTTACAATACCCTGAAAAACTTCAAAAGATGTTTGCCGAATGGCATTCCTGGGGTGAAAAAATTAAGGTTTTTCCGATGGATACCAGAATTTATAACGCTAGACAGAATTTTTTTAAACGCAAAATCAATGGAGAGTTTGATGACTACCTGGGTGACTGGCAGTTGAGGAAATCGAAAGAAGTAGAAGGAAATATTTCAGTTGATAAAAGCGGAATATTGAATGGCGAAAATTCGGCATTGGTCCAAATGAAAAAACCTGATGGTAAATTTGATGATTTAGCCATGAAATGGAGATTCCCGGCAACCAAAGGAGAAAAGCTTTCCATTAAATTTAAAAGTAAATCTAAAAAACCTACGGGATTCACCATGCAGTTGGAGAAAATAAAAGGTAATGATGATATATTGATAAAAAAGATAGATATAGCTGGAGGTGTTGAGGATCACACCATACATATTAATGAAATTCCTGAAGCTGGTAATTATAAGCTGGCTTTCTATTTTGGTGAACTCAAAGCAGGAGAAAAAGTATGGATTGATGGTATAAAGATCATCTCAAATTAATAATTATAGTTTAAAGAATGAAGAAGTTTGTATTTATACTAATTGCGCTTATTTCAATATATGGCTGTAATTCACCAAAAAGTAATAATGTAATTCTAATAAGTATTGATGGATTACGTCCCGATTTTTATCTGGACAATGAATGGGATACTCCTAATCTTAAATCTTTAATGAAGAAAGGGGTTTATTCTGAGGGAATCAATAGCATTTTTCCTTCTGTAACCTATCCTTCTCATACCACTCTTATTACGGGTTCCTTTCCTCGTGAACATGGTATTTTTTATAATGAACCAAGAGCTTCCGAAAATAATCACTGGTTTTGGGAATATAAACGAATCAAAACCAAAACACTTTGGAATGCGGCTCAGGAAAAAGGACTAACCACAGGTGCGGTTATGTGGCCTGTTACGGTAGGTGCTCCTATCACCTATAATTTTCCCGTGCGCAGACCCTATGGCGGAGAAAAAGGAAATCAGCTGAGTGTGACGGAACCTCTTGTAACTCCGAAGACTTTAATGCCTGAGATGAGATCTGCCGGGGTGATTAAATCCCAGGATCAGTTTAAACATGAAAATGTAGATCAGACCATCGGGGGCATGGCAAGATTTATCATTAAAAACCATCAGCCAAAATTAATGGCTGTGCATTTTATCAATGTAGATCATATGCAGCATGCGCATGGCAGGAATAATTCTTTTGTGAAAAAGGCAATTAATGTGGTAGATACTCAAATTGGAGAAATAATAGAATTATTAAAGGAAGAAAATCTATATGATCATACTGATATTATTATAACTGGAGATCATGGACATGTGGATATTAACAAGGTTTTATCTCCAAATGTGCTTCTTAAAGAAGCTGGACTAATTTCTGATGATTCATGGAAAGCAAAATTTACGACTCCTGGTGGCGGAGCATTTTTATATGTTAAGGACCCAAAATACACACAGCAGGTAATGGATATACTTAATGGCATGCCTAAAGATCAAAGACAGTTATTCACTATTTATGATAGAGATGCACTTGATAAAATAGGTGCAGATCCAGATGCAGCACTGGCTCTGGGAATGATAAAAGGATATGTTTCGAATTCAAATGTGAATGGAAAAATAATTCAGGATCGTAAACCGGTGTCAGCTCATGGTTTTTATCCGAATTTTAAAGAAATACAAACCGGTTTTATAATGAGTGGACCCGATGTTTCAGGCAGTAATAAGAAAATAGATTTCGAAATGGGAATCCAGGATGTGGCTCCATTGATTTCTGAACTTCTTCAGCTGGATTTTGAATCCAAAGACGGGACTTTTCATAAAGAAATTCTAAAGAAAAATTGATTATCATGATTTGCCTAAAAAAAATAACAAGACTTACCTCAAAAATTTTCCTTACAGGATGGGCTATTTTTCTTGTATTTTCTTGTAATGGAATAAAAGACACGGAAAAAGATAAGAGTGTTGATCTTCTCGAATCAAAAAAGCCCAATGTGGTGATTATCATGGCAGATGATCTTGATAGCAGGCAACTTAGCGCGTATGGGGGAGAGAATATTAATACCACTAATATAGATGCACTGGCAGATGAAGGGATGAAATTTAATAATATGATCTGTTCCGAAGCCATGTGTGTTCCA
>JAGXII010000134.1 GCA_024635735.1 Christiangramia sp.
TCACTCTGGTTGGTATTATATCCTATTCCGCGCGAATCTACTTCCTTTCCCAGGACAATATTGAAGCGATCCCGGTGACGCTGTTCAAATACATTTTCAAAAATATAATTTACCGAAAAGCTCAGGCCTATTGCAAAAATGGCAAACAGGGTAATAAGAATACGGCTTGGTCTCTTTTTTCGCTTCCTGAAGAAAATCAATATTCCAATAACCAACACTCCAACACTAACCCAAATGGGACCGACGAGCAGGGTCATGATAAAAGCAGCGACTGCCGAAAGTCCTGTCACCAGATAAAATCCTGAAAGGCCTTCCCTGTAAAGCGGAAAAAAGAATGCCGCATACACCAGTGCACTGCCGGGATCGGGCTGAGGAATAATGATCAAGGCGGGTAAAGCGATAATTATAAAAGCCTGGACCTGGTTACTAAGCCGTTTTATATTAGTTTGAATGTCGCTGAGGTATTTAGCTAAAGCCAGAGAAGTGGCAAATTTCGCGAATTCCGAGGGCTGGATACTCAATCCTCCAAAGGAATACCACGAGGTGGCTCCGGAGATAGTCTTTCCGAACACAAAAAGCCCGGCCAGTGAAAGCAGGGAGACAATGTAAATAACACTCGAAAACCGCTGATAAAACTTGGCTTCAATAGAAAGTACAATGACAATGATAAGTACACTTAGAAGTATCCATAAAGCCTGTTTCCCGTAAACCTGGTCAAGATCAAAATAGGAACCTGAACTGCTGCCCAGAGATGCAGAGTAAATATTGGCCCAGCCAAACGCAACAAGAATTAAGTAAATAAAAATGCTAATCCAGTCGAATCCTGCGCTGCCTTTCGTCATTTACTGATTAATTATAAAAGGTTTTCCACTTTGTGGTTTTGCATATTCATCTTCCAGGCTGTGGCTTAATATCCAGTCCTCCATATCGGTTCTGGTAATAGTGCCTTTCATGTATTTTTCAATCATTAAACTGGCAATTCTTCCGGCATAACGGCTTCCCCAATAACCATTTTCAACGAATACCGCAATTGCTATTTTTGGATTGTCCACAGGCGCGAAGGCTACAAAGATAGAATGGTCTGTAAGCTGTACCCTTTTTCCTCCAATTTTTGCAAAATTTTCGGCAGTACCTGTTTTTCCGGCAATTTCGATTCCCGGAATTTGCAGGCTGGAAGCTGTACCTCTTTTATAAACCTGATGCATTCCTTCAACAACGGGATCAAAGTTTTTAGCATCAATAGTAGTATAGTTCTTATTGGTGAACTTTTCCTCTTTTAATGGATTGCCATTGATCTCTTTTAGAATATGCGGAGTGTAATACCAACCCCGGTTTCCAATGGTTGCGGTCATATTGGCAAGCTGTATTGGAGTCATAAGTACTTCACCCTGTCCTATGGCATTTGATAAAGTTGCGGTAGCATACCATTTATAAGTTGGATAATCGTAAATCTGGTTGTAATAATCTGAATTCGGGATTTTTCCCGGTCTACCAGTACTTAAGTCATTCCCCATATATTCTCCCAGACCAAAACTTTTGAGATGGGCATTCCACGCATCAATTCCCTGTTGAGGGGTGGGATACTTTTCTATAATACGGCGATATACATTGGCAAAATAGGAGTTACATGATTGCGCGATTCCCGGAATCATGTCTAGCGGACTCGGGTGGGAGTGACAGCCCAGTTTACGGCCACGACCATAACTATAGCCACGGTTGCAACTAAAACTGTCGTGGGTGTCCACAACGCCTTCCTGAAGACCTATTAATGCATTTAATGTTTTAAAGGGAGATCCCGGAGGATACTCTGCCAGAAGCCCTCTATCATATAGAGGTTTTGCTATCGTGTCGTAATATAATTCGGTGAAATTTTCAGAACGTTGTCTGCCCACCAGCTTGGCGGGATCATAAGTTGGAGCGGTGATCATCGCGAGGATTTCTCCACTTCCCGGCTCAATGGCTACAATTCCACCACGTTTATTTTTCATTAATTGTGTGCCGTAAGCCTGTAGTTTGGAATCTATGGTGATCGTAAGATCCTTTCCTTTTGCGGGTAAGGTATCATAGATTCCTTCTTTATAAGGGCCTATATCCCGGTTAAACCGGTCTTTCTGAATATATTTTACCCCTTTGACGCCGCGTAATAAATCTTCGTAGGTTTTCTCCACTCCGGCTCTTCCCATTAGGTCACCAGAAATATAGTAAGGATTCTCATTCACTATTTTCGGGTTTACCTCTGCAATATATCCCAGAACATTCGCGCTGTGATCTACCTGATAATCCCTTAATGATCTCTTTTGAATATAAAAACCTTCATATTTCCTCATTTTCTCCTGTAAAATGGCATATTCACTCTTGGTAAGCTGAGGAATTACCACAGAAGGTAACATGGGAGAATAAATACGGGCTTTATCAAGTTTTTTCTCGAGATTTTCACGGCTTAGATTCAGGATGCTGCAAAATTCGGTAGTATCAAAAGGCTTTAGGTTACGCGGAATTACCATCACGTCATAAGAAGGCTGGTTAGAAACCATAAGCTCTCCATTCCGGTCATAGATATAACCTCGTTGCGGATAATCGTATACCACTTTTATGGCATTATCCTGAGAACGGATAGCCAGAGAAGTATCTACCACCTGAAGATAAAAGAGCCTTCCCAGAAAGAGCAATCCGGTTGTTAAAATCGTGATGTAGAGTAAAACTTTTCTCATCGGTACTTCTTACTAAATAAGGTAAGGCTGAGGAAAACTAAAATTACAGTGAATATACTTGAAAATAACGTCTTCTTCAGGATTAATATTATATGGGTTGGGCTAAACATTTCCAAGGAAAATAGCACAAAATGATGAATAATTACCATTAGAAAAACATAACTGAGTTTAGCTCCAAAAGGTGTCGCTGCCAGATTAATGTTTTGGTGATCGTAACTTATTCCAAAAGAGAACCTTAATAAATAAGGCCTTATAAAAGCCGCAACCAGGCAGGCAGCAGCATTAATACCACCGCTATCTTCAAAAATATCAATACTTAATCCCATGAAAAAAGCGAGAAAAAGAAATAGGCTCTGGTTACCGGTAAAGGGAAAAAGTAAGATAAACAGTACGTATAAATAAGGGTTTATATATCCTGCAAAATTGATGTTATTCAACAGGAGAACCTGAAGAAAGATCAGGACAATAAACCTGACGATATTTGAGATGATCTTACTGTTCATTTTCCTGCAGCGCTTTTACCTCGTCCTTATTTACATTCTCTATTACATACACATAACCAATATTGGTCATGTCGTTAAAAAGTTTCACGTTAATCGTATAGTAGCTTTGGGTTTGATCCAGACTAAAATCCTGAATTCTTCCAATTGGAAGTCCTTTAGGAAAAATCAGCGATCGGCCTCCGGTGATAATCGTATCACCTTTTTTAAGAGGGGCCTGTCTTGGAACATCAATAAGCTGAACTACATTAGGATCCTTCCCGTTCCAGATAAGACTTCCAAAATGATTGGTTTTATTTAACTGAGCATTGAGTCTGGACCTGCTGTTAAGAATAGAAATTACTCTGGAATACCCATCATTCACACGGTCTACAATACCCACAATACCCTGGCTGGTAATTACTCCGTATTCCTGTTGGATGCCTGAATTTTTCCCACGATTCAGGGTTAAATAATTATCGGTTTTTGCAAAATTATTATTGATCACTCTTGCAGTTCTGAACAAATAATCTCCTTCAAAAAGCTGTTTTTCCACTGAAATACTATCGTGGATGTTTGAAATTATATTCCGCAGCTTATTATTCTCTTCAAGAAGTCTTTGGTTATATTCATCAAGATGCAAATAAGTATCAATATTATTCGCCCAGGCATATACTCCTCCGGTTACCGAATTTGCTGAACTAATAAACTTGCTTTTATGGAAAGAATGATTCTGAATGGTAAGAAAAAAGGATACAGCCAGCAGGATTAAGAATAAAATTGAATTCTTATTCCTTATAAGAAAATTGAAAATCTGCTGCATAAGTTAAGCTTCTCCTACTTGATCAAAATCCCTTTATAACGATTCAGGGTTTTCAGGGTAATTCCAGTTCCACGAACGACGGCACGTAGTGGATCTTCAGCTATATATACCGGAAGATCTGTTTTTTGGGATAATCTTTTGTCCAGACCTCTCAACATAGAACCACCTCCTGCAAGATAAATACCGGTATTATAAATATCGGCAGCAAGTTCAGGCGGAGTCTGGGATAATGTTTCCATTACCGCGTCCTCGATCCTTAAGATAGATTTATCCAGAGCCTTGGCAATTTCGCGATACGAAATATTTACCTGTTTTGGTTTTCCGGTTAGAAGGTCTCTACCCTGAACACTCATTTCTTCCGGCGGTACTTCAAGATCTTCAGTAGCCGCACCAATCTGAATTTTTATTTTTTCGGCAGTACGTTCCCCAACATAAAGGTTATGCTGTGTACGCATATAATAAACAATATCGTTGGTAAAAACGTCCCCGGCAATCTTAATAGATTTATCACACACAATTCCTCCAAGAGCAATAACCGCGATTTCAGTAGTACCGCCTCCTATATCCACAATCATGTTCCCCTTAGGTTGCATAATATCCACCCCAATTCCAATTGCTGCAGCCATAGGTTCGTGAATAAGGTAAACCTCTTTCCCGTTTACTCTTTCCGCACTTTCTTTTACCGCACGCATCTCAACTTCGGTAATTCCGGAGGGAATACAAATTACCATTCTCAGGGCAGGAGTGAACCACTTTTTCTTTAAAGCGGGAATCTCCTTTATAAACATGGTGAGCATTTTCTCACTGGCATCAAAATCAGCAATCACCCCATCTTTCAAAGGCCTGATGGTTTTAATATTTTCATGAGTTTTCCCCTGCATCATCGCGGCTTCTTTACCCACGGCGATAATTTTTCCCGAGGTCCTGTCACGCGCAACAATGGAAGGGCTGTCCACCACAACCTTATCATTATGAATAATTAAAGTATTGGCAGTACCTAAGTCGATTGCTATTTCTTCAATGAGAAAGTCAAAAAATCCCATAGTGTATTTTAAGTTGTTGAGGTTTGGTAAATGTAATAAAATTAATGTTTAAAATGGCGCGCACCTGTCATCACCATTGCGATATTATTTTCGTTGCAATAATCGATACTTAGCTGATCTTTAATTGAACCTCCGGGTTGAATCACTGCGGTAATTCCTTCATTTCCGGCAATCTCCACACAATCAGGAAAAGGGAAAAATGCATCACTCGCCATTACCGCTCCCTTAAGGTCGAATTTAAAAGATCTGGCTTTTTCAATACTTTGTTTAAGGGCATCCACTCTTGATGTTTGTCCTGTTCCGCTGGCACAAAGCTGTTTGTTTTTTGCTAAAACGATGGTGTTTGATTTGGTGTGCTTGCAAATCTTTGAAGCAAATATCATGTCAGATAACTCTTCTTCTGAAGGTTTATTGCTGGTCGCCTGTTGTAAATCTTCCAGAGCATCTGTTTTAAGATCTTTTTCCTGAACCAGGACTCCATTGAGACAGGTTCTAACCTGGTCTTTTGGTAGCTCTGTACCTTTTTGAATAAGGATGATTCTGTTTTTCTTGCCCTTCAGAATTTCCAGTGCTTCCTCAGAATATGACGGTGCGATCACCACTTCACAGAATAACTTGTGGATTTCTTCAGCAGTTTCGGCATTTATTTCCATATTGCTAATCAATATTCCGCCAAAAGCTGAAACCGGATCTCCAGCCAGCGCATCCACATATGCCTGTTTGATAGTATCTCTTTGGGCAAGTCCGCACGCATTGTTGTGTTTTAAAATTGCAAAAGTTGGCGCCTCTCCCTTGAATTCATTCATGAGGTTAACGGCAGCATCAACATCTAACAGATTGTTATAAGAAAGTTCCTTGCCATGTAACTTGTCGAAAATTGCATCAAAATCACCGAAAAAAGTTCCTTTTTGATGAGGATTTTCACCATATCTCAATTCTTTACCTTTCAGCTCACTTTGTTTAAATGAATTTACTTCTCCATCTTTATTAAAATAGTTGAAGATAGCCGAGTCGTAATGCGAAGAAATATTAAAAGCCTTGGTGGCAAATCTTTTTCTGTCTGAAAGACTTGTTTTTCCACCTTTTTCGTTCAATAGATCAAGAAATTCCTGATAGTCGTCTACTGATGAAACGCAGGTAACATCTTTAAAATTCTTAGCGGCAGCCCTGATAAGGGAAATACCTCCAATATCTATCTTTTCAATTATATCCTGCTCTGAAGCACCGGAAGCGACGGTTTTTTCAAAAGGATAAAGATCTACAATCACAATGTCGATCTGCGGAATTTCATATTCTTCAAGTTCCTTAACATCACCTTCATTTTCCTGACGGTTTAGAATACCACCAAAAACTTTTGGATGCAGCGTTTTTACCCGTCCGCCTAAGATGGAGGGATAGGAAGTTACATCTTCAACAGGAATTACATCGATTCCCAGGTTTTTGATAAATTTTTCGGTTCCTCCGGTAGAATAAATAGTGACGCCCAGTTCATTGAGCTTTCTGGCTATGGGTTCCAGCCCGTCTTTACTGAATACTGAAATTAAGGCAGATTTTGCTTCTTTTAATTGACTCATTGTGTTGTGTTTGTTACAAGGGGCAAAAGTAATTATTTAAGCTAACTCTATGAAGGTGAAAAAGGTGAATTATTGGTAAAATTTATGATATCGTTTTAGTAGATGAGGTTTTAACCTGATTAATTCTTTAGCATACGGTCCTGTGTAAATGTAAATCTCTAAATAACATGTGTTTATGATTTTATGTAAATAGTTAAATTGCGGTAAATATTGAAATTCATGAATTTGAAATTTACCTGGATACTTGCTGGATTTTTGATCATCGTTCTGGGCTGTGAACCTGCTGAAGAAAAAGCAGAAGATGTTATCCTGAAATCTATTGCTTTTCACGATCCTTCCGGTCAATGGAAGACCTTCAGTGATACTCTTGATATTGTGCTTACCACTCCGGATCAACCTGAAAGGCTCAGTGAGGTGATAATGGATTTCCCCGGAGATTACTTCTCACTAAATTCGGCCAGGGATTCGATTACAAAAACTTTTATTATCGATAAAAATGAATGCGTTGTGAAACTGAATGGAAGTAGTGAAATTTCTTCCGCTGAGGCAAAAAATAATAATTTAAGCTGTGATATGGCTCAAATGTATAAGAATTACTACGAGTACTTATACGGTTTACCAATGAAACTTCAGGACAAGGGAGCCAATATTGAAAGTTTAGAAAAGGTGACTTTTTTGGATAAGGAATATTTTAAAGTACATGTGACTTACGATAAGAAGGTGGGAAGTGATATCTGGAATTTTTATTTCAATCCTGAAACATATGCGCTCGAAGCCTATCAATTCTTTAAAAGCGATTCCACCTCCGGAGATAAGATACCCGGAAGCGGGGAGTACATTTTGCTTGACGGACTAAAGGAAATTAGAGGAATAAAGATGCCGAAAAGCAGAAAATGGTTTTATAACTCGAATGATAAAATCCTGGGCACAGATATTCTTCAATAATTCGTTTAACAGGTATTAATTTTAAGCGAGTAAGCTTGTAAAATGGGAATTATCAACAAATTTTGTAACGAAATTTTATAACTAACGTCCTATCTTTAAATCCTAATTCAGCAGATTTTATCACATGCTTATATACTTACGTGTAATAAAGGAGAGTTTCAATTTCGCGCTTAGCGCGTTGAGAAATAATAAATTGCGGACATTTCTTTCACTCCTTGGGGTTACCATTGGTATATTTTCAATCATCGCGGTACTAGCCGCGGTGGACTCACTTCAAAAAGAAATTAAGGGAAGTATCAGTGCTCTTGGTAACAGCACCGTGGTAATAATGAGATTCAGTTTTGGACCTACCGAAATTCCCCGCTGGAAGCGGGAGCAGTTTCCGGATGTTACCTATGAAGAATATCAATACCTTAAAAAAAGCATGCCAGATGCTGATGCGATAAGTTTTGTACTGGGAGTCCCCAGAGCCACTATAAAATATCAGGAAGTTACTACTACAGGGGTGGATATTGGAGCGACTACCCATGAATATTATGATATAGAAGCTTTTGAATTTGAAGAAGGACGTTTCTTTAATGAAGCGGAAGCGGTAAGCGGAACGGCGGTAGTTGTACTGGGGCATGAAATAGCCAGTAATCTGTTTGGTTCTGCCAATCCTATAGGAAAGGAAATCAGGGTATATGGCCGAAAAGCCCGGGTGATAGGAGTGCTTAAAAAACAGGGACAGTCATTTCTCGGGAATTCCCGGGATGGACAGGCATTAGTACCTGCCAATTTTGCCAGAAGAGTATATGGTACCACAAAAGGCACGGTGTTTCCTCAAATTGTACTTACCCCTAAAGAAGGAGTGTCAAATGATGAATTCGTTGGAGTCCTTGAGCAGCAGTTAAGAAATTATCGCGGAATAAAATACGGGGAAGACAATAACTTCTTCATTAATCAACTGCAGGGATTCTCAGATTTTATAGATAATATCACAGGGCAGTTAAATATCATTGGCCTTGTGATTAGCGGTTTTTCCTTACTGGTAGGTGGTTTTGGGATTGCGAATATTATGTTCGTAAGTGTGAAGGAGAGAACAAACCTTATTGGAATACAGAAATCCCTGGGCGCCAAAAACAAGTTCATCCTCTCGCAATTTCTTTTTGAAGCGGTAATACTTTCAATAATAGGTGGGCTCGCAGGATTATTTCTGGTCTGGGTCGTCTCTCTTATAGCTTCCCAGTTTGCCGGTGATTTTGAATTTGTGCTTTCTCCATGGAATATTTTAATAGGGACTATTGTCTCTGCTATCATTGGGTTGATTTCCGGAATTATCCCGGCCATATCTGCTTCCAGGTTAGATCCTGTAGAGGCTATCAGGACAGGATTCTAGAAGCCACTTTATCAACATTTTAAGAGTTTTTCTGTAAGCTCCTTAATTTATCCCAAAGAACCTTTAAAGTTAGTTAAACATCTTACTGCCAGTGTTTCTCTTCATTATATTTGATGAAAATCGTGATGATGGGTAATGAAATCGAAAAGAATTATATAGCTTCTATTCTTCAATTAGTAGCTTTTTTAGTGATGTTATTTTTTATAATTGCTTTAATGCAGTTTTGAAAAAAATACTTCTGACTATTTCCTTTTTTTGAATAGAATTTCACAATTCCTTCATCTAAATTTTATTCTTTCTACTCCTTTTTGAGGAGTTTTTTTATACCATTTTTTAACATCTTTTCAATCCAAAATATGTATTGATTTTTATAAATTTGGAAAAAATCCAATAAAATGGAAAAAATCCAAAATGAAGAATCAATTCAAGTCCATATTACATCTTGATCTAGACACCTTTTTTGTTTCGGTAGAGCGCTTAAAAGATTCCCGGTTAAAGGAGCGGCCCCTTATAGTTGGGGGGCTGGGAGATCGTGGAGTCGTGGCGGCCTGTAGTTATGAAACCCGGAAATTTGGAGTGCATTCAGGGATGGCGATGAAAGTGGCTAAAAGGTTATGTCCGCATGCTACGATCATTAGAGGAGATGCTTCTACCTATACTTATCATTCAAATGTGGTGACTGAAATTATCAAAAATCAGGTGCCTTCTTTTGAAAAAGCCAGTGTGGATGAATTCTATGCAGATCTTACCGGAATGGATCGCTTCTTCGGAATAAAACAATTTGCACATGAACTCAGGGAGACCATTATAAAAGACAGCGGGCTTCCCATTTCCTTTGGCCTTTCCCGCAATAAGATAGTCTCTAAAATAGCGACCGGTGAAGCCAAGCCTAATGCTGAAAAATATATCGAGACTGGAACAGAAAGAAATTTCCTGGCTCCGCTGGAAGTGAATAAAATTCCTATGATTGGGAATAAGACTTTCCAAACGCTTCTAAATCTTGGAGTGAGAAAAATAAAGACCATCCAGGAGATGCCGGTAGAGATGCTGGAAAGCGTTTTTGGCAAAAATGGGCGGATGATCTGGAAGCGTGCGCATGGAATAGATGACCCTCCTATTATACCTTTTCATGAGCGTAAATCTATTTCTACAGAGCGTACTTTTAACCGGGACACCATAGATATGGTGAGGTTGCACAGCACATTGGTGGCAATGGCAGAAAGTCTTGCCTATCAGTTACGGAACGGGAATAAACTGGCATCTATAGTTACTGTAAAGATCAGGTATTCAGATTTTCAAACGCAGAGTAAACAGGTGAAGATTTCCTATACCAGCGCAGATCATATTCTTATTCCTACCGTAGAGGAACTTTTTAAAAAACTTTACACCCGGCGGTTGCTCATCAGGCTTATCGGCGTTCGCTTTAGCGGATTGGTTGGCGGGCATTATCAAATCAATCTTTTTGATGATTCTGAAGAAATGTTGCGTCTTTACCATTCTCTCGACAAGATCAAGAATCGTTTTGGTGAACATAGCGTAAGGCGGGCAGTTGGAATGGATGCCAGAACCATTGGCAGAATGTCCAATCCGTTTAACGGGGAACCGCCAATAGTTTTAGCACATCGCAAGCAATGATATATCTCAATTCCCATACTCAATATTCCCTGCGCTATGGAACTTTTTCCATTCAAAGGCTGTGTATGCTGGCAGAAAAAATGAATACAGAATACCTGGCGGTGACCGATATTAATAATACCTCTGCCTGTTTGAGTTTTTTAAAGGATGCTGGTGATTACAACTTTAAGCCATTGGTGGGAATTGATTTCAGGAATGGAGTCGCACAGCAGTACGTGGGAATTGCCAGAAACAATAAGGGTTTCAGGCAGCTTAATGAGCATCTTTCCGCCCATCTTCATGCTGAAAAAAAGTTTGCTGCAGAGGCGCCGGAACTTCCCGATTGCTTCCTGATCTATCCTTTTAAAAGGCTAATGACTTTAAAAAAAACCGTTTTCCGGAATAATGAATTTATCGGTGTTTCTGTAGAAGACTTACGAAAATTGAAATTTTCAGACTATCGAAATTATAAAGATAAACTGGTGTTTTTACAGACGGTGAGTTTTCAGAATAAGAGAGATTTTAATGCTCACCGATTGCTGAGGGCGATAGATAACAATACGCTTTTGAGCCAGCTGTCGCCCGAAGAGCAGGGATCTTTTTCTCATCAGTTTATTCCGGAAGAAATTATACGGGCAGAGTTTGAAGACTTTCCTTATATCCTAGATAACGCCAGAACTTTAGCGATGCAGTGTGACGTGAAATTTGGTTTCGGAAAAGGCTATAATCGCAATTTAAAGGTATATGGTGAAAGCGAAGAAAAAGATGTGGAAAACCTTCGTGAGCTTTGTTACCGGCATCTTCCAAAACGTTATCCTCAAGCTACAACTGTAGTGATAACCAGAATGGAAAGAGAGCTTGCTGCTATCATTAAACTGGGTTTTGTCTCGTATTTTCTTATCAATTACGACATTGTTACCTATGCCCGTTCCAGGAATTATGCTTTTGTAGGGCGGGGGAGTGGCGCTAATTCTATTGTGGCCTATATTATTGGGATCACCAATGTAGACCCGATAGAACTCGATCTTTATTTTGAACGTTTTATAAATGAAAGCCGGGCTTCTCCTCCCGATTTTGATATAGACTTTTCCTGGAAAGACAGGGAAGATATCACCCGGTATATTTTCGGGAAATATGAAAATACTGCCTTAATGGGAACCTATGTTACTTTTAGACGTAGAGCGGTAGCCCGGGAACTGGGAAAAGTTTTTGGTCTTCCTAAGGAAAATATCGATAAGCTTTCAGACGGATTTTTCAATTACCGGCAGCTGGATCACCTGGAAAAACTCGTGTTGAGATATAGCCGTCTTATTGAAGGTTTTCCTAATTATCTAAGTGTACATTCTGGCGGGATTCTTATTTTAAATGATTCGGTTTACAATTATTGCGGCACTTTTTTGCCTCCTAAAGGATTCCGGACGGTGCAGATAGATATGAATATAAGTGAGGCGGTGGGCATTCATAAATTTGATATTCTTGCTCAGCGGGGACTTTCCAAAATAACTGACACCATTGAAATTGTAAGACACAATCAGCCTGAGGCTGTTATTGAAGATATTGAGAATATCAAAGTTTTTAAAGAAGACCCGGAAATAAACGATCTTCTTAAAAAAGGTGATTGCATGGGGGTTTTCTATGTAGAGTCTCCTGCCATGAGAGGTCTGCTTATCAAATTGCAAACCGATAATTATCTGAACCTGGTAGCTGCCAGCTCGGTGATAAGACCCGGAGTTTCCAGCGCGGGAATGAAAGAAGAATTCATCAAACGGCATCGCAATCCCGAAAGGCGAAAACAGGCGCATCCGGTCATGGCCAGAATTATGTCTGAAACCTATGGAGTAATGGTCTACCAGGAAGATGTGATGAAAGTAGCCCATGATTTTGCTGGTTTAAATTTTGAAGATGCCGATGTACTGCGACGGGGAATGAGCGGTAAAAAAGTTCCAGGAGGCGATCTTGAACGGGTGGAGAAAACCTTCAGGGATAATTGCCTTGAAAAAGGCTACCCTTTACAACTTACAGAAGAAATATGGGAGCAGATATCTTCCTTTGCGGGCTACGCCTTTCCCAAAGGGCATTCCGCATCTTACGCGGTGGAAAGCTATCAGAGTTTATATCTGAAAAGGTATTTTCCGCTGGAATTTATGGTGGCCGCTTTAAATAATGGAGGTGGTTTTTATACGGTTGAAACCTATATTCAGGAAATAAGAAGATGGGGAGGGAAAATTCATGCCCCCTGCATTAATAATAGCGATCATCCTAATGTTATTTATGGCAGGGATGTGTATCTGGGCCTGGGATATATCAAGGAACTGGAACAAAAAGTGATTCAGCGAATTCTGGAAAACCGACAATTCTTCGGGAAGTTCCGGGATTTTGAGGATTTTATAGATAGAGTGCCTGTTTCTGTTGAACAGCTTAGTATTCTTTTGAAAATAAATGCCTTCCGGTTTACAGGATTTGATAAATACCATTTGCTTTGGAAGGCACATTTTAAAATAGGTAAAAATAAGGCAGTGACAGATCAGGTGGTGTTATTCAAGCCTCCTCATCGCGATTTTGATCTGCCCGATTTTGAGATATCCCGACTTGTGGAAGCTTATGACCAGATAGAACTTCTGGGTTTCCCCCTGTGCAGCCAGTTCGATTTACTTAAAGATCCTATGAAACCTGCTTTAACCGCAAAAGACCTGGCTAATCATATAGGAAAAGAGGTTGAGATCTACGGAAATCTTATTACTGCCAAAAGAACCAGAACCGTAAATAAAAAGATTATGTGCTTCGGAACTTTTTACGACCGGAAAGGCGCAATATTCGATACCGTACAGTTTCCCTATACTTCTGAAAAGTATCCGTTAAGAAGTAAAGGAATCTATCTGTGCAGGGGGATTGTCAACAATGAGTTAGACTATATTTCAATTAGTGTTAAAAGTATAGTGCGGCAGGCTACTGCGCCAGATCCCCGGCTTACCAATCACTCCTATAAGATTTCAGCTTTATAAATTGAATTAGCTGAGAATTTCAGCTACTTTTTCGTTCACCCATTGAAGGAATACTTCATCTTCATGAGAAAAAGGGTCTTCGGTATGACTGTCAATATCTATTTGCCCGATGTTTTCCCGGTTTACAAAAAGAGGAATTACAATTTCTGCCCTTACATCAATACTGCAGGCGATATAATTATTTTGAGCCTTCACGTCCGGGACTACAAAATTTTTATTTGAAACGGCTACCTGGCCGCAAATCCCTTTTCCAAAAGGAATAATTGTATGGTCTGTAGGCTCCCCGGCATAAGGGCCTAATTTTAATTCTTCCTTATCGCCATTTTTAAAGTAGAATCCCACCCAGTCATAATAAGGAACGGATATCTTTAACAGCTCACAAACTTCTGATAATCGCTCATCTACAGTTGCCTTGTCGTTTTGCAAAATAGATTCAATCTGTGGTTTTAGTTTCTGAAAAGGCATATTAACAATCTTTAGTGCAAAAGTATTTAAAAATTGGGGCAAGTGAGGCTTTCAATTCCATAAATTTGTTAGAAACACCTACAAATTTGCTCAGTTTATTTCGTAAATACCGTTTGGTCCTGCGTTTTATTTTTATTTTCCTGGGTAGCTATTTTGTTTTTTCCAGTCTTTATAGCGGTTACCTCTATTTATATAATTCAAATACTCCGGTTCCCGATCCTTTAACTCAGCTGGTCGCCAGGCATAGCGGCGATGTTCTTGGGAGCCTGGGTTACAATGAGCATGTGGTTATGCATCCTTCAGGCTTATCAATGAAATTAATGATCGATGATATTTTTGTAGCAGGTATCGTCGAAGGTTGTAATTCAGCCAGTATTATTATTCTTTTTGTGTCTTTTATTCTGGCTTTCTTCGGCAAGACATCCACTACCTTAATCTATCTTTTTGCTGGCTCTGTAATTATTTATTGCATTAATATTATCAGGATTGTAATTCTGGCGATAGGGCTGTATCAATATCCTCAGTACTCCGGCTTTCTTCATTCAGTATTTTTTCCTCTGGCCATTTACGGCACCGTGTTTATACTTTGGTTAATTTGGGTTAGAACTTATTCAAGATGGAAAAAAAGATAAAAAAAAGATACCGATCTGTACAGATAGGGGTGCTCGTGATTATTCTTGCAGCAATCCGCCTGTTTGAAGACATGCTCTTTTATGATCCTTTGATCCTTTTCTTTAGATCTAGTTATCTCACGGGAGAACTTCCCGAAATGAATATGGGACTTTTACTAATTAACCTTGTTATGCGGTTTTTACTTAATACAGGGATATCTTTACTAATAATACTGCTTGCTTTCAGAGATATTCAGATTCTGAAATTTGCAGCGATACTTTATGGGATATTATTCCTCGCGGGAATTCCAAGCTTTATTTTTCTTCTGTCTAATTATGAGCACGAGCATTACCTGGCGTTGTTTTATGTACGCCGATTCCTTATTCATCCCATTTTTATTATCATTTTATTGCCGGCTTTTTATTATTACAAGCTGAGGAGTTACGAATAGGAATCTATCAAATTTCGATGGCATCTTTATTCTTCTGCAGCCACTCATCAAAAGTGAGTAGTTCAGGATTCAGTTTTCTGGTAAATTCCACATCCCTGGGTTTTCGGAAATCCTCTTCAAAGTCTACTTTAAACTGAAACATATTTCCGAGGTCATCGGCACCGGGAAAATCAAAACTTCTATATACCGAAGGAGCTACCGCATGATAATTAACGGTTTGGTTAAAGGCTTTGGAAAAAGAAGTTGCCATATCGAGACCGGTTAAATGTTCACCTGCGATTCCCACCGTTTTATTTTTATAATTATCTCCTGCTTTAAAAATTGCATAGGCGCTTTTTCCAATATCTTCAGAAGCTATTCCGGGTAATTTACTATCTCCCAAAGGAAAGGTGATAGCCAGTTTTCCATCCTCTCCTTTTTGAGGTCCCATTCCAAAATTGATAAAATTATCCCAGAAAAAGGAAGTTAGCAACAGGGTGTAAGGCACTCCGCTGTTTATAAAAAATTGATCGGACTCGCCCTTGGCATCAAAGTGGGGAACTTTATATTTTTCCATAAGAGTGGGCATTCTGTTGTCTTTCAATGTCACCCATTTACGGGTATCTTCAAGGGTAGACCATATCACATGTTTTAATCCTGCCTCTCTTGCGGCATCGGCCATATTTTTCGCATTTTGTTTCTCTTTTTCAGGAGAAAAATGTTCCCAGAAGAAGGTCACACAAAAAGCGCCATAAGCACCCTTAAAAGCTTTTACCAGGCTATCCTTGTCTTCTACATTTGCCTCTACTACCTCGGCGCCTGAATTTTTCAGTTCCCTTGCGGCATCTGATGTTGCGTCACGGGTGATAGCCCTTACTTTAAAGTCTCCATCCGGATCGTTAAGGATAGCACGAGCCAATCCACCTCCCTGAGAGCCGGTAGCGCCTACTACGGCAATAATTTTTTTATTTCCCATAATTTTTATTTAACTCTTTTAAAATTAGTCATTTAAACGCTTAATCAGGAAAAATAATTCAGCTATTTAATTTCTGATACCTCGAAAATGTAATTTTACTGTGTGGTTTTTATTGGCTTCAAAGAAATATTCGAAAGATTGATCTGCCATAATAAACTTTCCAAAATGTTCATCGGTATTTGAGTGCTGATATTCCAAATGTGACATCCATTCAGTGTTGTTTCCCATCATTCCGGGAGACATATTCTCATGGTACAAAGGATGACCATACATATTAAGAAAACTATCTCCGGTAAGGCAAACCATATATTCATCATCATGTTTGTAATAATTAAGGTGGAAGACGGTGTCCAGAGTTTTACTAAAGCAACGTACTTCGATAAGATGATCTCCAATGATCGTCACATTGGCCTGAGCTTTTTCGGGGCTGGCAGTTTGAAAGTCAACCGGATTGATAAATCCTTCGTAAACACCTTCTAAAGCATCGTTTAAAGACTCCTGCTTCTCGCAGCCGCTGAAAAGCAGAATAAAGACCATTAAGGTGGTATAGTTTAATAATTTCATTTTTATAGATTTTTGATCTGGTCTTCCTGAAAAGATTTCTTAATCTCTTCATATTTTTCCCTGCTTATTTCTCCCCTGGCATATCTTTTCTGAAGGATTTCCATAGGCGTTTCGCTTCCGGATTTTTTTCGTGTAATAGCGACGATAAACCAGAAGGCAACTGCGATCCCGAAGATCCACCATATAAAATGCATTCCGTAGAAGTTCCAATCTGAGTAGTGCATAATAATTTTCTTTGAGTACTAAGGATTACTTTTCGTAAAAAAACTAACTCAATATAGGATTCTTACAATTCAGAATAAATGATGAAAATCATTTTAGAAGCATATTTCTAAAAAATTGAGAAATAATTGAGAATTGAAATTTTTTCGGGAAAAATTAGAAGTCTTTTAAAAACCTAATGTTTAATTTTACTGTTGAAAATGCTGATAATCAGTTTTTTTAATGGTTTTCAAAAATATTGTTTACTTTTGCTTTCAATGAAAAAAGCTTTTATACATAAGGTTTCTGTCTTAATGTCTTTCCTGGTTTTGTTTTCAACCTTCTCTTTTACGGTCGATAAACACTACTGCGGAAATTATCTTGTGGATTCAGCTGTATTTTCAAAAGCCACCTCTTGCGGAATGGAACATTCCGGAAGTATGACGGCAGAAAATGGCTGTAAAGACCAGAAGGTTTCCGTTGAAGGTCAAAAGGATCTGAAAATATCATTTCAGGATCTTGATCTTCACCAGCAGGTTTTCCTTGCCTCTTTCACCTATTCTTATGTAGAGATGTTTGAGGAATTGCCACTTAAGCAAACTCCTTTTTCAGATTATTCCCCACCCTTGCTGGTCTATGACATCCATCTGCTGGACGAGACTTTCCTCATTTGATTATTAAGAACTAATAAA